>JBJEMZ010000116.1:0-2330 GCA_051879935.1 Wujia sp. | reverse complement strand
GTCGGGAGACTCCTGCTTTTGCGTAGCAAAAGTGGCCCGGTGACACTATCTATCAATACGGACTCTGTGAATTGGCTCAGCGACAAGCGGTATCTGTGCGTTAGAATAAATCATCAGATAGGGCCATTAAGTCGGACAGAGCAAAAGTCGTTATGACCGCAGGCTGTATTTCGAGAAACTTTGACATTCAGAATTATATTCACAAGTCTAGGGAGAGAGATAGCTCGGCAAATCAGAATTTTGCAAAAAAATACATTCTGAAGCTTTATCTACAGAGGGCAGAAGCATAGCACATAGAGGTAGAATTATGAGGATTGTGTATGCGAATTGTCATATGCTACACGAATATCTTCTGGAAGACCATCTGGGACGGATGCTTTTGCAGTATCTTCATTGCCATCTTCCATGGCCTTAGAGTAATACCAGCATTTAAACTTCAGCATATCCAAAGTTTTGTGTAACTGTTTGATTTCTGCTTCCACGCGTTCTTTTTGATTTCGAATAAGCTGAAAGCGGTCGGAATAAGTGGCAGGACCTTCTGCACACCAATCCATAAAGAGTTTGATATCCTTGATTTCAAGACCGGATTTCTTTAGGCACTCGATTATTCGCAAGGCCTCAATTTCGTTTTCACTGAATTTACGAATACCGGATTCCCGTATGAGTTGCGGGAAAAGTCCTTGTTTATCGTAATATCGAAGCGTGGAAATGGGTAAACCAAACATTTCTGCTACTTGTCCAATTGTGTACATGGTAAGCCTCCAAAATTATTAAAAAAACATATTGACCTAAAGCTAGGTTTAGGGATTATTGTTAGTATAGCATATGAAATGATGTGATTCAAGAAATGAAAACAAGGAGGAAAATTATCATGAAATTTGAAAATAAGGATACTTTTGAACTGCACAATGTATTTGGAATGGGCGAGCCAAATACAGCGTATGCAAGATATTTTATAGGGGACTCATTCTTAAATCCACTCACAGATCCACAGTGCGGACTATTTGCCGCAAATGTTACTTTTGCACCGGGGTGTCGTAATAACTGGCATATACATCATGCCAAAAGAGGGGGAGGGCAATTGCTTATTTGCACAGCTGGAGAAGGGTGGTATCAGGAAGAAGGTAAGGATGCGGTCAGTCTGTGTGAAGGCAGCGTTATACTGATTCCAACTAATGTAAAGCACTGGCATGGAGCAAAAAAGAATAGCTGGTTTTCGCATATTGCTGTTGAAGTGCCTGGTGAGGATTGTACTAACGAATGGTGCGAACCTGTATCTAATGCTGAATATGATGTATTGGAAAATGCAATATGACATGGAGGAATAATACATGTATCAGGAAATGAAGAAATTAAGTAATGGAGTAGAAATCCCGGTGCTGGCTCTTGGCACATGGTTTATAGATGATGATAAGGTGGAAGAGGCTGTAAAGTCTGCTGTTAAGCTGGGCTATCGTCATATAGATACAGCACAGGCTTATGGAAATGAACAGGGCGTCGGTAAGGGGATTCGCAGTTGCGGTGTTCCAAGGGAGCAGATATTTGTTACATCAAAGATTGCAGCTGAATACAAGACTTACGAGGAAGCTGCGGCAAGCATAGACAGAAGTCTTGCCAATATGGGACTTGATTATATTGATATGATGATTATTCACAGTCCTCAGCCTTGGGATAAGGTAAATCAAAGTGAAGACCGCTATGTGGAGGGAAATCGTGCAGCGTGGAGAGCTTTGGAGGATGCGTACAAGGCCGGAAAATTACGTGTCATTGGTGTATCCAATTTCCTGCAGGAAGATATTGAAAACCTGTGGGAAACTGCTGAAATTAAACCTATGGTTAATCAGGTGCTTTGCCATATTTCTAACTCGCCTCTGGAGCTGATTGATTATTGTCAGAAGAAGGGCATGGCTATGGAAGCGTATTCTCCGGTTGCCCATGGTGAGGCAATTAAGAACAAGGCAATAGGGGATATGGCAGAAAAGTACGGAGTCACGATTCCACAGCTGTGCATTCGTTTTGATATCCAGCTTGGAATGATTGTTTTGCCAAAGACTGCAAATCCAGAGCATATGAAAGTTAATGCGGATGTTGATTTTACAATTTCAGATGAGGACATGGAAATCCTCAAGCATGTGGAAAAGATTAAGGACTACGGTAAATATAGCATTTTCCCTGTATTTGGAGGTAAGATGTAAACTTATATTATTTCTTCATGATAAGTATAACTATGTATCCGATGTCTCCCACCTCTATAGGTGGCGGGAAACTGTGCTAATGACAGGGTGGAGCTAATATCTCCACCCTCGTCGAAACCCCATTGAAAGAAAATG
>JBJEMZ010000115.1:0-2335 GCA_051879935.1 Wujia sp. | reverse complement strand
TATTAATGCTGCGGAGTGGTTGTTTATTGCCAAGGTGGCACTTGCTTGTTATGCGGGTATTTTTCTGCCGATTTATCCGCTTGCACCTGAGCACTGCTGTCGGGAAGTGTTTCAGATGCTTGAGCCTGCGTATGCAAACTGTACGAGAGGACAGGATGTGGAACGGCTGATTCTGATGGGAAGCGGTTCCGGTGCGGGACTTGCGCTCTCGCTCGCTATGTATGCATGGCGTGAGGGCTGGAGAAAGCCGGATCAGCTCTATCTACTTTCTCCGATTATGGATACAGAGTTTTTTGACAAGGAATTGGAGGAGGAGCTGCTTACAGCGTCCAAAACTGCAAAGTGGACCTGCTATAACGAGGAAGTAAAGCAGTTTTTGAATCAATACTGGGTTCGGGATTATGCGGTCAAGACAGAATATACAAGTCCGTATTATTGTGATCTGACGGATCTCTGTGATGATGTGATATTATTTTCGGGTGTGCATGACCTGTATCATTGCTATGCGCGGGAGTTTTATAAGAAAGCAAAAAAATCAGGTGTCAATATCCGCTTTTTCGAATTTGAGGAGGAAGCAGAGGATTTTCTGATCTATGACAGGACAAAGGAACACAAGAAGGCGCAGGGATTTTTGATTGATTGTATCAATGGAACGTACAATACATCCTTGCGGGCAATCTACCCGGTGAAGATGATGTCGGACTGGACAAAGCGTTTCCCGGAATATTTTCAAGATACTTGGTCTTCCAAATTTGTCTATGAGCATAAGTTTGACTTTTCGGGGCTGAACACACATATTGGAGAATATGCAAATATTCGTCTGGCGGCCCAGGCAAGTGCATGTGATACGTATGTCCGGCGGTTTACAAAAGAGTTTCCGTTTTGTACGGTTGTACATATGGCGTGTCGGCTGGATAATATGTTCGGTCGTGTGGATAATGGCACGATTCAGTGGTATAGCGTGGATTCGCACAATATTATGTCCGTCCGGCGTTCTATGTACGGTGAGCGGGAACGTGAAAAAACGATAGGCAGGCGGCTGATGGATTTCTCATGGCTTCGGGAGATTTCGTGCAGGCAGAATCAGGGCGTGCTGTTTGTGTGTGACGATGGTCTGTCCTATCTGCACAAAAATGAGGTCAGAGATCTAATCGCGAAGATACGGGAATTTTTTCCGGGTGCGCATCTTGTCTTTACGGCAGCCACATCAGCATCGAACAAGATGGCAAATATGTGGAAACACAGCCAGACGATTTTAAAGCGGCGGAAACGCAAGTTTGCGGTTGATGATGCAGAGCGGACGTTTGGAGCATGGCGTTCTGATTACAGGATTATTGAGGAGCGGCCGATTATGCGGTATATACATGTTCCGAAGGATGTGAATTTACTTACAAAGCTCAAGTGCAGATACAATCTGATTGCATATAATTACCGGATTGTGCATGTCAAGCTTGGAAGTGAGGAATATAAGATTGATTATAAGTATTAAGCTGCCTGTTTGCCGGGAGGTATGGGCAGCTTTTTTATCAAATTATGACAGGAGAATGTAATATGTTGGAAGCAAAGCATCTTGTAAAGGTTTTTGAGAAAAATGAAAAAAAAGCGAAAAAGGTTTTGTTCCGTGCGGTGGATGATGTGAGTCTCAGCGTGAAACAGGGGGAAATCGTCGGTATTATCGGTCCAAACGGGGCAGGTAAAACCACGCTTTTACGCATGCTGGGATGCCTGATGCATCCGACGGAGGGGGAGATACACTATACAGACGGTGAGATAGAAATCACGGACGTGACCGAGATAAAAAAGTGTATCGGGTATCTCTCCGGAAACACGCGATTATATGGCAGGCTCAGTACAAGGGAACTGCTTACGATTGCAGGGACAATTTACGGATTGCCGGATGAGGAAATCCCGGCGCGCATCCGGGCAATCTCGGACGTGCTTGGGATGGAGGAGTTTTTAGACAACCGGATTGAGAAGCTTTCCACCGGGCAGACGCAGCGCGCGTCCATCGCCCGCTGCCTGATTCACAGCCCGAAGCTGTATATCTTTGATGAGCCGACGCTCGGACTCGATATCGTCAGCAGCAGTGCGATCGTGGACTTCATGCGTGGGGAGAAGGAGAAGGGAAAGGCGGTGCTTTATTCGACACACTATATGGAGGAGGCTGAAATCTTGTGTGACCGGATTGTGATGCTGTCACATGGGAAGATTTTAGCACAGGGAACACTGCCCGATATTTATGAACAGACCGGCTGTGACAATTTGCGGGAAGCGTTTAAATATCTTATGAAGGGAGAGATGGCGGTATGAATTTCAAAATTATAAAGCAGCTTTA
>JBJEMZ010000114.1:0-2342 GCA_051879935.1 Wujia sp. | reverse complement strand
TGACCCTGCCATTTGATAACCTCCTGAATATTTATATCTGACTATAACGACTTAAATTGTCCAATATCTTTTCACCGACACCGTCTATCGTATAGATACATTTCTCCATAACCGCAACGGGATCGGAACTTATCCTTCCGCGAATCCACTCGCACGCCGTCTCCGAGAGCATCTTAGCCAGTATATACGCACAATCCCGCATATCCTGCTCTGTATATACATAATCCGGATGTTTTACCTTCATCATCTCCGCATACAATTTTACGGATTTATAAATGGATTCCTTGCAGATATCCACCAGCCGGTCTCCAAAGGCATCCCTTCCCATAGACTGATAAAGATTCCGGATAAATGTCTCATTTTTCTTTGCGTACTGTCCCATAAAACGAAGGTTGCTTTTCCAGGAATCCTGCAGATTATCCTCGTCAAGCACGAACAGCTTCTGCGCTTTTGTCAATACGATCTCATCCAGCAGATCATAGATATCCTGATAATGATAGTAAAATGTATTTCGCGTGATTCCTATGTGATCCGTCACCTTTTTTACTGTAATCTTTTCAATGGGCATCTGTTTTGACAGCTCAATAAAGCCTTCCATAATAGCCTGTTTCGTAAATTTCGACACTCTTTATCCCTCTTTTTCAATGCTCTTATTCTCAACTTTGCTCTGTTGCAGAATTTACAGGGTCTCCGACCGTTCCTTAATATTCTTCTTAAAGTTGATAATCTTATGGTCATATTCCATATCCATATATTTGGATGTTATCATAAAATCTGCCGATGAACGATTATTGGCAATCGGTATGTCATAGACCTGGGCAATTCTTAAAAGAGCCTTCACATCCGGATCATGCGGCTGTGCTGCCAACGGATCGGAAAAGAATACTACAAAGTCCACCACGCCCTCTACGATTTTGGCTCCAATCTGCTGATCCCCGCCAAGAGGGCCGCTGTTGTATCCCTTTACCGGAAGTCCTGTCTTATCTGTAATCATCCGGGCTGTTGTTCCCGTTCCGCACAGAAAATGTTTCTTCAGTATCTCTTTATTCTTCTCACACCAGTCAATCAATTCCGCTTTCTTGCTGTCATGAGCAATAAGCGCAATGTTCTTTTGTTTTTCAATCGTAAGTGTTATAAAATCATCTTCCAGCATATAAATACCTCCTCTATACACAAATCCTATCAAAGCGTAAACATATCAAACACATCTTCCGTCTGCAATTTTTCCTGCTTGTAGCGCATCAGGTATGCCTTGGTCTCGGCGTGTGCGTCCTGCATATCAACGATCATCGACTCAATGTTGTCTGCATGAATGGCACCGATTTCGGCAAATAGCTCGAAGTACCTTACATCATCCCCAAATTTGCGAATGAGCACTTCCCAGGCTTCCTCTGTTTCCGCACCCTTTGTATGTGCAAGCAGATAGTCTGTAAATACAGCTTTTGCATCTTCCGAAAGGCACTCCGGATGTGCCAGCCGAAGCAGACAAAGCTGCGATTTTTTTCTCCGTTTGTCCCGCATAAATCCGGGTACGCTGCGCTCGATATCTTCTTCGCCGCAGAGGACGATATTCGTATAGCCTTCCTCATCATCCTCATTTAAAAATGCCTGCAGGCGATTGTCCCATTTTGCATACCAGTGTTCTCCGCCTATATCATCTCCGGTCAGAAGATATTCCGCATCCAGACGATATGGCACGGCTCCAAGCAAAGCTGCCATCGGTGCTTCTACATCCCCGTTTAATGCAAGGATTTCTAACCTGCGGCAATCCTCAAACACACCTTTGCCAAACCGAACCGGCACCTTCTCCTCTCCTCCGGAGAAAACAACGGTCTTTAGGTTCTCACACTGCGCAAATGCCCACTCCTCGATTTCCCGCACATTGCTTCCGATTTCCACCCGAAGCAGACCTCGGTGTCCGAGACAGGCCTTTTTCTCAATGACAGAAACAGGAAGCTCGCGTGTATAGAGATTGCCCTGTACATCATAGGACTCAACCGTCATCGTATCCGGTATCGCAAGCAAACTTCCGTCACCGGACACAAGCTGAACATGGACACAGTCCGTATCCAACATCGTAAGCCCCGTTTTTACGGTACAATATAACTTATAATCATAAGACTGATAAATAAATTCTTTTGTAGCTGACATGCGTCCTCCTACTGTAATTACACTAATTTGTTGATTTCAAAACACAATACAGTTATGTAAATCACATATATTTCAATACTGATTCATGAAATATACATATGTTTGGAACTTAGAAGTTCTTCATGTTCTGTAAAACATCAGCAATGTTTGAACACGATGTTCAAACAAGCCGCCACTGAGCCATGGATGGC
>JBJEMZ010000113.1:0-2356 GCA_051879935.1 Wujia sp. | reverse complement strand
ATGACGGCTTTGGAGATTTCTATGTAAACCGTGACGCAGTTGCAGTCTGGGTGCGGAAAGAAAATAAGCAGTAGGTGATTACATGGAAAAAACGATAAGGACACAAACTGTAAAAGAATTTCTGGAGGCCGTGCTCACGCTGGAATCCGTGGATGAATGCATGGACTTTTTTGAGGATGTCTGTACGGTCAAAGAAGTACAGTCGATTGCACAGCGTTTTGCGGTGGCGAAGATGCTCAGACAGGGACGTACGTATGCGGAGGTGGCACAGGAAACCGGAGCTTCAACCGCAACTATCAGCCGTGTAAATCGTTCTCTGAATTATGGAAATGAGAGCTATGATAAGATATTTGAACGACTAAAAAAATAAAGACCGGCTGAGCCGGGATACAAGGAAACCCCGTAGTATGCAAACCGGGAAGGGAGAATATAGTGATTCCCTGTTTGCATGCTGCGGGGTTTATGCGTTCGGGGTTTAGTAGTCCTCGGAACATGCTCTCCCGTACATACTGATCATATAGAGCCCGGAAAGTCCGACCAAAGCATAGATGACCCGGGTAAATGCGGTTGCATCTCCGAAGATTGCAGATACAAGGTTAAAATCAAAGAAGCCGATTAAGCCCCAGTTGATTGCACCTATGATGGCAATTGTAAGGCATACACAATTTAAAACTTTCATAATTAACCTCCGTTTATAAGTTAAATTCTGCATATAGAATGCTTCATTCTGTCAATAGCATTTCCAAAAATGAGAAATCTATACATTTATTTCTGAAAAAAAGTATTTCAAAACATAAGTAATATTGATATAATATGAATAATCGTGTTTTGAAAAATACGATAAAAAAATAAAAGACGACTTACAGATACAAAGAAGGACCACGTAAGCGGAAAGAGGTACAGTTATGGGCGGTTTTTTTGGAGTTGCATCAAAAGAAGATTGTGTATTTGATTTGTTTTTCGGAACGGATTATCATTCGCATCTCGGAACGAGACGTGCAGGAATGGCAGTTTACAGTGACGAAAGCGGATTTGAGAAATCAATTCACAAAATCGAGAATGCACCATTTCGTACAAAATTTGAAAAAGAAGCAAACAGCATGCGCGGCAATCTTGGAATCGGCTGCATATCCGATTATGAAGCACAACCGATTCTTGTTCGTTCGCATCATGGAACATTTGCAATCACAACTGTTGGAAAAATCAACAATGCAAATGAAATTATTCAGGATATTTTAAAGGGAAGAACTCATTTCTTTGAGATGAGTAACGGCGAAATCAACGCGACGGAGCTTGTGGCAGCGATTATCGATCAGAAGGATAATTTTATTGATGGTATACGTTATGCGCAGGAGATTATCGAGGGATCCATGTCAATGCTGATTCTGACGCCAAAGGGTATCTACCTGGCGCGGGATAAATATGGAAGAACACCGGTGATTGTCGGGAAAAAAGACGGTGCTATGTGTGCGACTTTTGAAAGCTTCGCCTTTTTAAATCTTGGTTATACGACTCATAGAGAGCTTGGACCGGGTGAGGTTGCGGTTATGACGAGTGATTCGTTAAAAACACTTGTGCTTCCTGGCAAAGATATGAAGATATGTACATTCCTCTGGATTTATTACGGATATCCGTCCTCGACCTATGAGGGTGTGAATGTTGAGGAGATGCGGTATCGCTGCGGACAGCTTCTTGCAAGAAGAGACAATGTAAAGCCGGATATTGTAGCAGGAGTACCGGATTCCGGCACGGCACATGCAATCGGATATGCCAATGAATCGGGAATCCCATTTTCCAGACCATTTGTGAAGTATACGCCAACCTGGCCACGTTCCTTTATGCCGACGATACAGAGCAAGCGAAATCTGATTGCCAAGATGAAGCTGATTCCGATTGAAGAGTTGATTCGGGATAAGAGTCTGCTTCTGATTGATGATTCGATTGTGCGGGGAACACAGCTTCGTGAGACAACGGAATATCTGTTTGAGAGTGGTGCGAAGGAAGTGCACATCCGGCCGGCATGCCCGCCGCTTGTATACGGATGTAAATATTTGAATTTTTCACGTTCCAATTCGGAGATGGAGCTTATAACAAGAAAAGTCATCAGTGAGCTTGAAGGTGGAGAAGTATCCGATGAGGTGCTTCAGGAATATGCGGATTTCACATCTGAAAAGTATGAGAAGATGGTAGATAAAATCTGTGAGAAACTCAAATTCACATCCCTTCGGTTCCATCGTTTGGATGATATGATTGAAGCAGTCGGTATCGAGCCGGAGAAGCTTTGCACATATTGCTGGAACGGCAAAGAATAACAGAGGTGATAATATGTTAGGTGAAATCGAATCAAAACCATGGG
>JBJEMZ010000112.1:3953-11402 GCA_051879935.1 Wujia sp. | reverse complement strand
TACATGCCAAGGAGGATAAACAATGAGTATTAGAATCGGAATTTACGGATATGGAAATTTAGGTCGTGGAGTTGAATGTGCCATTCAGCAAAATGAGGATATGGAATTAGTTGCAGTATTCACAAGAAGAAATCCGGAGACGGTATCAATTCTGACAAAGACTGCGCAGGTAGTTTCCGCTTCGGAAGTGGAAGCATATAAGGATAAGATTGACGTTATGGTTCTTTGTGGCGGAAGTGCCACAGATCTGCCGGTGCAGACACCGAAGCTTGCAAAATATTTTAATGTGGTGGACAGCTTTGATACCCATGCGAAGATTCCACAGCACTTTGCAAATGTAGATGCAGCAGCAAAAGCGGCAGGCAAGGTCGGAATTATTTCCGTTGGCTGGGATCCGGGTATGTTCTCACTGAACAGACTATACGCAAATGCCATTTTGCCGAATGGAAAAGACTATACATTCTGGGGGAAGGGTGTCAGTCAGGGACATTCGGATGCGATTCGGAGAGTCGAGGGTGTCAAGGATGGCAAGCAGTATACCATTCCTGTGGAGGCAGCGTTAGAGGCGGTTCGTGCAGGTGAAAATCCGGAGCTTACCACAAGACAAAAGCATATCAGAGAGTGTTTCGTTGTGCTCGAAGAGGGCGCAGATGCAGCAAAGGTTGAGGCAGAGATAAAGAATATGCCGAACTATTTTGCGGATTATGATACAACGGTGCATTTTATCTCCGAGGAGGAGCTTCTTGCAAATCACAGTGGAATTCCACATGGCGGATTTGTAATCCGTTCCGGTAAGACAGGCTGGAATGGAGAGAACAATCATGTGATTGAATACAGCCTGAAGCTTGATTCCAATCCAGAGTTTACGGCAAGTGTCCTGGTTACCTATGCAAGAGCGGCATCTAGACTTGCAGCAGAGGGTGCAAGTGGATGTAAAACTGTTTTTGACATTGCACCGGCATATCTGATTAATCAGACCGGTGAGGAGATACGGGCGCATCTTCTGTAAATTTTGCGTATTGTATTCGAATACGACCGATTGTATATGCATGGATGTGCAGTGCAGTCGGTCGTATAATTTGCAGGAGGGTAAAAGATGTCGCATATTCCGGTCGAATTTACAAAAGAAATGAGGAAGACGCATACGATTTATATGCCGAATATGCTCCCTTATCACAATGATTTGCTGCGGGCGGCATTTCGATATGGTGGATATCGGTTGAAAATCGTTCCTGAATATAAACATTTGTGTCAATCTACTTTCTCGACGGTAAATAAGGATTATTGTACCTGCGCACTTTACATCGTAGGGAATCTGCTTACGATGCTGGAGGATGACCGGATTGACCCGAATAAAATAGCATTCTTAGAGCCACAGGCAGGTGGAAGCTGTCGGGCGGGCAACTACTATGATCTGATTATCGAGTGTCTGAAAAAAGCGGGGTACAAGCAGATTCCGGTCATATCCTTAAATGCACATGGCAAGGAGCGCCATAGTGGATTTCAGATTCATGTGAAGATGGTAGCCGCAGCGCTTGCGGCTGTCTGTTACAGTGATCTGCTTATGACCTTGACACAGCAGATTAAACCATACGAGATATGCAAAGGCGAGACGGCTGCTCTGCATAAAAGATGGCTGAAACGGTTATATCATGCAATATCTCACGGACAACATATCGTGTCCCGGAGGAAAATCTACGAGGAAATTATTCGGGATTTTAGCAAAATTAAGGTACAACACCGGAAAGATAAAAAGAAAGTCGGTATTGTCGGCGAGATCTATATCAAGTTTTCTCCGGTCGGAAACAGCCATTTGGAACAACTGCTGGAAAGCCGGGATTGTGAATACCGGCAGGAAGGATTTTTGAATTATCTGATCTATGTTGTTTATACAGAGATGCAGTCAAAGAGGCTGCTTGGAGAAAAGAGACCGGTGTTGGAAGCGTATAATATGGTGATTCAGTATTTATGCAAACAGCATAGAGAAATTGCGGATTTGCTTTCAAACTATCATTTTAAGCCGGATGGCAGTTTCTATGATATAAAAAAACCGGCAGGAAAGATTATTGATGAATATTACAACATAGGAGATGGATGGCTGATCACGGCGGAGGCGATTGACTTAATCAAGCAGGGCTATGATAAGATTCTGGTAGTGCATCCGTTTGGCTGTCTGGTCAGTCATGTCGGAGGACGGGGTGTGATAAAGAAGCTGAATACTCTGTATCCGCAGGCGAAGGTAAGTTCCATCGAATATGATATGGATCAGTCAAATACATTACGGGAAAGCAGGATTCTGCTTGCAATCAGCTAGAGAGAAAGAACATGGACAATCATTTAACATCAGGAAATGTATTCAAAAATATTATTCGGTTTGCCCTGCCATATTTTCTGTCTTATTTTTTACAGACTTTATATGGCATGGCAGACCTTTATATTGTAGGGCAGTTTGAGGGAATCGAGCATATTACTTCGGTTTCCGTCGGCAGTCAGGTTATGCATATGGTAACGGTTATGATCGTTGGGCTTGCAATGGGTGCAACGGTGACAATCGGGCAGGCAATCGGTGCGGACAAAAAGGATACCGCCTCGGATCTGATAGGCAATACGGTCATTCTGTTTTTGGCAGGTTCTGTTGCGCTATCCGGCATTCTCATTGCTATCGTTGATCAGATTGTGTCCGTGATGGCAACGCCTGCGGAAGCAGTGGCAGCAACGAGGATGTATCTGCTCATCTGCTTTATCGGGATTCCATTTATTACTGCATATAATATTATCAGTTCTATCTTCCGGGGACTTGGTGATTCCAAAAGCCCGATGTACTTTATCATTGTGGCATGTATATGCAATATAGGACTTGACTATCTGTTCATCGGATATATGGGTCTTGGAAGTGCGGGTGCAGCACTTGGTACGACGATTTCTCAGACAATCAGCGTGATTGTTGCTTTCGTTGTAATCAGGAAGCGGGAGACGGGGCTTGCTTTGAAAAAGGCAAATTTCCGGATTCAAAAAGAACTGATTGGTAAAATTATGAAAATCGGGATTCCAATTGCATTACAGGATGGGTTTGTACAGGTTGCGTTCCTGACCATTACGATTATCGCCAACAGCCGGGGATTAAATGATGCGGCAGCAGTCGGTATCGTGGAGAAGCTGATAGGTATGGCATTTTTGGTTCCTTCCTCCATGCTTTCTACCGTATCGGCGCTTGCGGCGCAGAATAACGGTGCGGGTAAACATGACAGAGCAGTCCGTACACTTTGGTATGGGATTTTCATTTGCCTTGTCTATGGTGCAGTCGTTTCGATTTTGGTACAATTCCTTGCCGGCGATATCATTGGTCTATTCTCAGAGAATGCAGATGTCATCCGGCTTGGAAGCGGATATATAAAAAGCTATATATTTGATTGTATGTTCGCAGGTGTGCACTTTTGTTTTAGTGGTTTTTTCTGCGCTTATGGCAAATCCGGGATTTCTTTTTTGCACAATTCACTGTCGATTATACTGGTTCGAATACCGGGCGCTTATTTTGCGTCGAAAATGTTTGCGGATACGTTGTTTCCGATGGGACTTGCAGCCACCTTCGGCTCCATATTGTCGTCCCTCATATGCCTGTTTTTCTTTATGCGGATGCGAAAAAAACTTGCGGAAATATCTGCCGCACATACATAGAAGGTTGAAAAATAATTCAAAAAATGATAGACTAGCACGCGTGGTGTTCTCTTAACGAGAATGAAAAGGGAATGTGGTGCAAATCCACAACAGCCTCTACTACTGTAATCCGGCATATTCATACATTCGGTCCATACATGTGGTGCGTATGGGGTCATTGGAGCGAAGCTCTGAGAAGGCTTGAAGTATGGAGCCGGTAAGTCAGGAGACCTGCCATAATAACGATTTTGTGTTTTGTTGAGGCAAAATAACAAGAATGGAGTCATATGAAAAAATTTAAGAGACAGGTCGCTTGTGTCGTAACTGCCCTTGCCCTTACATTTGGGCTTTCGGCATGTGGCAGCACGGAGAAGAAGGATACGACGGAAGCGACCACAGAAGCAACGACAGAAGCTGTAACAGAGGAAACGACAGAAGCAACAACCGAAGCAGAGCCTGCGTCGTCAGCAGAGGCAGTGAGCGAGACCGTATATCCGGTTGAAATCTCAAATTCAGACGGTACGGTTGTAACAATTGCGGAAGAACCGGAAAAAATTGTATCGGTTGCACCGAATCTGACAGAGCTTGTTTACAAGCTTGACGCAGAGGAGAAGCTTGTCGGAAGAAGTGATTATTGTGATTATCCGTCAGAGGTTCTGGATATTGAATCGGTTGGAAATATTCAGACCCCGGATATCGAAAAGATTATCTCACTGGAGCCGGATGTAGTCATTGTATCGACACACTTTGAGGATGAAAATGCCGACAAATTGGAGGAGGCCGGAATTCCGGTTGTTGCACTCTACGAGGAGGCAGATGTTGAAGGTGTGTATTCGATGATTGAGACGCTTGGAGAGGTTGTAAACCGAAACGAAGAGGCAGCTGCATGCGTCAAAGAGATGCAGGATACAATTGCGGATGTACAGGAAAAGGTTTCCGGACTGGAAACTCCGACAGTATATTATGTAGTCGGTTACGGAGAGTACGGTGATTATACTGCCGGTGGTGATACATTTGTTGGAAAAATGCTTGCCATGGCCGGTGGTGATAATATCGCTAAGGATATTTCCGGTTGGAGCATCACACTGGAAGAGCTTGTGGAAGCAGACCCTTCCATTATTATCATCAATGAATACATGAAATCCGATTTCATGAGTTTGCCGAATTATAGTGATTTGACTGCCGTAAAGGAAGGAAATGTTTATACGCTTGATACCAATATGCTTGACAGACAGGGATATCGGAATGCGGAAGGTATATTGGAGCTTGCGAAAATCTTTCATCCGGAGGCATTTGAATAAGAATGAAAAAGGCTTTTCAGTGGATACGGATTTTCGAATTGATAGTAGGTTTATTGCTCGTTATGATTGTATCGGTTACGCTAGGATCGGCGGATTTGTCGATTGTTGATAGCCTTAGGCTTGTTGTGTCTAAAATACCGGTCATAAATCAGTTGATCGATATAACGGATATCAGCACCACATATGAAGTGATTGTCTGGAAAGTCAGACTGCCACGTATTGTTCTGTCTGCACTTGCAGGCGGAGCACTGGCAGTTGTTGGAGCGGTATTTCAGGGAGTGTTTGGAAACTCCCTGGCCGATCCGCATATATTGGGAGTATCTTCGGGTGCGGCGCTTGGAGCTACATTTGCTATGCTGACGGGAATCTCTGTCAGCTTTTTTGGACTTGGAACAATCGGTGTATTTGCATTTATTGGGGCACTTGTAACCGTATTTTTTGTTTATCGCATTTCACGTATCGGAGGGGATATCTCCATTACCAATATGCTGCTTACCGGTACGGCAATCAGCACGATGTTAAGCGCACTTATTTCTTTGCTCATGACATTTCACCATTCAAAGATTGAAAAGGTTTATATGTGGACACTCGGCAGTTTTTCCGCGGCAACCTGGGAGAAGGTTGGTTTTTTAACTTTATTCGTCCTGGTATGTGTGACGGTCTTATTGTTATTTGTCGGGAAGCTGAATATCATGATGCTTGGTGAGGAGGATGCCGAATGTCTGGGTATTGATACAGATCAAATTCGGTGGATATTGATTGTGATGTCTTCGTTGCTTGTGGCTGCGACGGTTTCGGTGAGTGGAATTATTGGCTTTGTCGGTCTGATTGTGCCGCATTGTGTAAGGATGCTTTGTGGGGCGGATAATCGGAGGGTTATGCCTTATTCTCTGCTTACCGGAGCGATACTGATGGTTATATGTGACACACTTGCAAGAACGATTGCGGCACCGACGGAGATTCCGGTGGGTGTGATTACTTCGATATTCGGGGCTCCGTATTTTATTGCACTTGTAATTACAAGAAAGAAGAAGCTTTCATAACATGGATTATAATATGAATTACGATAAATTGCATGAAATCAAAATTGAAAATCTGACATGGAATCCGGGCAAACAGGAGTTACCGATTTTAGATCACATAGATGCGATGCTTACATCGGGCAGCTTTTATGGAATACTTGGCCCAAATGGCGCAGGGAAAACTTCACTTGTCCGACAAATCCTGAAATTGAAGGAATGTGATGGCGGAAGCATCTCGTTTGATGGGCAGGATATCCATGCTATAAAGCGAGAGAATATGGCAAAGACACTTTCTTTTTTGCCACAGACAATCCATGCGGATGTCGATTTTACAGTGTTTGATGTTGTTGCAATGGGGCGGGAACCCCACAGAAAACGATTTTCACCACTCGATGCGGATGATCTGGCATGCATCGAGGAAGCAATGGAATTTACAAATTGTACAGCGCTAAAGGATAAAAGCTTATCTGTATTAAGCGGAGGGGAACGACAGCGTGTGATGATTGCAAGAACAATTGCGCAGGACACCCCATGGATTATATTGGATGAGCCGGTTTCCAATCTGGATATCCGGCATCAGACAGAGCTTATGCATGTGTTGGAACGTTTGCGGGATAAAAAGGGCAAGACGATTGTGGCAATTCTGCACGATTTGAATCTCGCTGCAACCTTTTGCTCACATATTATACTTATGAAGGATGGAAAAGTATATCGGCATGGCACGGTGGAAGAGGTTTTGACAAAGGAAAACTTAAAATCCGTGTATGAGATGGAGTTTGATTTTATCATGGATGACAGCGGAAAAAGACCTTATATTGTGCCGTTATATGAAGGGCATTCATCATAACCTATGGAGTGATTTTTATGACCTGTCATAATATTTGGATTGGTTTAGGCGGAGGAATGATATGATACAGATATATTGTGGGGATGGAAAAGGAAAGACAACTGCAGCAGTCGGTCTTGGAGTGCGTGCGACAGGAAACGGGATTCCTGTGTTGTTTGTACAGTTTTTAAAGGATGACAGTTCGGGGGAGATTTCCGTTTTAAAACAGATAAATGATATTACAATTATGCATGCAAAAGTCGATTATGGTTTTGTAAACAGCATGACAAAGGAGCAGCTTGAAGCAACGAAAATGGCATACGACAGTATGATTTGCGAAGTCGGAGAATGGTTGTATAAAACTGTTTTTTTGACCGAGAAGGATGCGGGTTATAAACAGGATGAGCCATGTGCCGTGGTTATACTGGATGAAATCCTACATGCATGTTACTTTGGATTGGTTTCGGAAGAGGAGCTTTATTCTATGCTGAAAAAGTATTCTGCACGTGTGGAATTTGTGTTGACAGGTCGAAATCCGTCTGCGAAAATGAAAGAGACAGCGGATTATATCTCGGAAATCGTAAACCGAAAGCACCCGTATGAACAAGGTGTAACCGCAAGAAAAGGGATAGAGTATTAATGCTTA
>JBJEMZ010000112.1:0-3853 GCA_051879935.1 Wujia sp. | reverse complement strand
ACAAATGATGTATATAATCGTAAATCCAAAATCAAGAACCGGAAAGGGTTTGCAGATTTGGAAGGAAGCGCGGGAAATCCTAAAGAAGAATAACATAGAGTTTAAAGCATATGCCACAAAATACAAGGGACATGCCACAAAGCTTGCCGAACAGATTACAAGTCTCTCTGATGATGAAATCTGTCTTGTGGTAGTAGGTGGAGATGGCACAGTCAATGAAGTAATAAACGGTATCCGCGATTTCTCAAAGGTGCGGTTTGGCGTGGTTCCGACAGGCTCCGGCAATGACTTTGCAAGAGGTCTTCAGATGAAGGGCAATACGGCTTATTATGTAGGTCGTATTATGGACGGAACGAAAATGCGGACAATTGATCTTGGGCGCGTGATGTGGGATGATTGTGAGAAACCACGGTATTTTGCTATAAGCTCCGGTATTGGCATGGATGCGATTGTATGTAAAAAGGCGCTTACTTCCAAGCAAAAAGAAGTATTAAACAAGCTGCATCTTGGTAAACTTTCATATTTATTGCTGACTGTTGAGACATTGTTTTCGATGGAAACAGCAAATATAAAGGCGTGTTTGGATGGTAAGAATAAGAAACTGTTTGATAAGTTGATTTTTGCAGCAGCTATGAACTTTCGGGCAGAGGGCGGCGGTGTGCCGATGGCACCAAATGCAGATGCGGAGGATGGAAAACTGTCGATGTGCTTTGCGTACGGAATCCCGAAGTGGCTGACCTTTTTGGTACTGCCATTTTTGGTGCTTGCAAAGCATGAGATGTTTTCCTGCTTTTCGATAGAGGATTGCAGGGATTGTCACATACAGCTTGACCGTCCGGTTGTGTTACACGCAGATGGAGAATACCTTGGTGATGTGATGGATGTAACATTTGAATGTGTGCCAAAGGCATTAAAAATCACGATATAATAAGAAGCACGCTGAT
This sequence comes from Wujia sp., assembly GCA_051879935.1. GTDB lineage: Bacteria > Bacillota > Clostridia > Lachnospirales > Lachnospiraceae > Coprococcus_C. The sequence goes on along the minus strand of JBJEMZ010000112.1, from coordinate 2,909 downwards.
GCGTGCTCAAATTATCAAACTTATCATTTTGTTTTCACGTGTCTGAACATCCCGGGAGGAAGCTGGGATAAAATGACGGCTATAAAGATGAGTGCACATCCGGCCAGTTCTTTTATACTTAACTTCTCGTGCAGGATAATCCATCCGGCAAGCACGGAAAAAACGGATTCCAGACTCATAATCAGAGATGCAATCGTCGGGTTTACACCCTTTTGTCCGATTATCTGCAAGGTATAGGCGATACCGCAGGAGAAGATTCCGGCATAGAGCAGTGGAATCCATGCATCCCATGTGCAAAATGCCAAAGCCCATGCAGAAATGCCGTCTTTAAATTCTGTCAGAAACATTGGGATTGCAGAGAGCAGTCCGGTCACCATAAATTGTATGCAGGACATGCGAAGACCATCTACCATCGGTGAAAAGTGGTCGATGACTAATATGTGTACAGAAAAACAAACGGCACAGAGAATAACAAGGCTGTCGGAAAACTGTAATCGGAAAGCACCATCGATACATAGAAGATACAGTCCGACCAATGTGATTAAAACAGCAATCCAGACATTGATGCCACATTTTTTCTTAAAAAATAATTGAAGAATCGGAACAAGAAGAATATAACATGCGGTTAAGAAGCCTGCTTTTCCGGATGGTGTGCCAAGATAGATGCCCATCTGCTGCAGGTTCGTTGCAACACATAAAACAATACCACAGAGAACTCCTCCGAGAAGAAGGGTTCTCTGTGCTTTTTTGTTTTCCGGTTTCTTAGTGAGACCGGTTTTGTCCGTAATAAATATAATAATAATTAAAAATGTAGAACCGATAATCGAGCGGATGCAGTTAAAGGAAAACGGGCCGACTGCATCGCCGCCTTCGCTTTGTGCCACGAAGGAAATACCCCAGATGAATGCTGTCAGTGCAAGTATCCATGAATTTCGTCTTCTCATTGTGGTATTTTTATCAGTGTTCATAATTTTACTCCTGTGTTGTCTGTGTTTTCTTTTTTGTAATTCTGCTGATAGTAAAGATTGTGATAACCATCAGTAAAAGTGCAATCGGAAGTGCAATCAGCGCAAGCGAGCTTTCGGTAAAGTAACCGATTGCGCCCGCAATCATATAACCGATAAAGGATATGACAGCTGCAGTCAGCGCATACGGAAGCTGCGTGGAAACATGGTTTACATGATCAGAATGTGCACCCGCCGATGCCATAATCGTCGTGTCGGATATCGGCGAGCAGTGGTCACCGCACACAGCACCGGAAAGGCAGGCTGCGATGGAGATTACAAGCATCTCGTAAGTGTCGCCCTCTCCAAATACGTTGCAGACGATTGGAATCAGAATTGCAAAGGTTCCCCAGCTTGTTCCGGTTGAAAATGCAAGGAACAAAGCTACAATAAATATGATACATGGTAAAAACAGCTTCAGTGCGCCGGCAGAACCTGCCACGATATCATGCACATAGAATTTTGCGCCGAGCAGACCGGTCATGCCGGACAATGTCCATGCCATTGTCAAAATCAGAATCGGAGCAACCATCGCCTTGAAGCCTTCCGGAATACATTCGGTAAAGGCTTTAAATGTCATGACACCTCGGGACATATAGAAACAGAAGGTAATGATTAAAGTGACAATACTTCCGAGCACAAGTCCCATGGATGCATCCGCATTGGAAAATGCATTGATAAATGTTTCACCCTCAAAAAATCCGCCGGTATAGATCATGCCGGTGATACAGCAGATAATCAGAACGACAACAGGGAATACAAGGTCGATAACCTTTCCGTGCGGCGTGGTCGGCTCGTCATCTGCATCTCCGTATGGTCTCGATGCTGTTGTAAACAAATCACCCTTGATAGCATTTGCTTCATGTACTTTCATCAATCCATAATCAGCCTTTAACACGGTGACAAGGATGATCATAAGTAAGGTGGTCAGAGCATAAAAGTTGTATGGAATCGTCTTTAAAAACATAGAGAATCCATTGATATCGGAACCTTCCGGTACAGAAGATGTGACAGCTGCCGCCCAGCTTGATACCGGTGCAATGATACATACCGGTGCAGCTGTGGCATCAATCAGATAGGCGAGCTTGGCTCTTGATACCTGATGTCTGTCTGTAACCGGTCGCATAACAGAGCCGACAGTGAGACAGTTAAAGTAATCGTCTACAAATACAAGTACCCCCAGAGCCATGGTCGCAAGCTGCGCACCGACTCTTGTTTTGATATGGGTGGATGCCCATTGCCCGAATGCAGCGGAACCGCCCACCTTATTCATGAGTGCAACCATGATTCCGAGTATTACAAGGAATACAAGGATGCCCACATTCCAACTGTCCGCAAGCTTATAAATCATACCGCCTTCCTCGTTATAGAGCATGGTGGTAAGCATAACCTCCAGATTGCCGTTTGCATAGAGCAGTGCTCCGGTTACAATTCCGACAAACAGTGACGAATAAACTTCCTTTGTAATAAGCGCAAGTACAATTGCGATTACCGGTGGAAGAAGTGCACCGATTGTGGAATATACCTTCGGTGTGTAGGTTTCCGGGTCAACTGTCCCGGGTGTGTTCAGTGTGATGGCAATAAAAATACCTAAGATCATGATTGCCGAGAACAAAAAAATCAGATTTTTCTTTTTCATGATAACTCCCCTCATTTGTGATATTGAATGTATTATAGAGCATATTGCATAGATAAGGCAAGAAATTATGTAAAAAGAAAGATTGCATTCAAAACATTTTTAGCATAAAATATAACTATCCTCTGGATATCTTTATCCATTCAGCACCTGGAGAGGCGAATAGATAAGGAAAAGGAGGTACATAAAGATGAAAAAAACAAGGATGAAGTCAAGCAGTCCTGAGAGGCCGGTTGACAGACTGAGGCCAATTGATGATACTTTCATGC
>JBJEMZ010000111.1:0-11490 GCA_051879935.1 Wujia sp. | reverse complement strand
CTTTGCCTCTACAGCGAGAGAAACTTCGGAACCGGTTGCGATGATGATGGCATCCGGTACATCCTTCTCGGAATCCTCAAGTATATATCCGCCCTTCAATGCCTCCGGACTGCTTCCGTCAAGCTGTGGCAGATTCTGCCTTGATAATACAAGTGCTGTCGGTGCGTCTTTTTTGTTTGTTGCAAAGTACCATGCGGCAGCACATTCTGTTGCGTCTGCCGGACGGAAAACATAGAAGTTTGGCATGGCACGAAGCATCGCAAGCTGCTCAATTGGCTCGTGTGTCGGACCATCTTCGCCGACGCCGATGCTGTCATGTGTCAGTACATAGGTGAGTGGCAGTCCCATCAATGCCGAAAGTCTTGCCATCGGTTTCACATAATCGCTGAATACGAAGAAGGTGGAAACATATGGGCGAAGTCCGCCGTGCAATGCGATGCCGTTTCCGATTGCAGCCATTGCTATCTCGCGGATACCGAAGTGCAGGTTTTTGCCGCTTGGGTTTTCCTTTGAAAAATCGCCGGCATCCTTCATGTTTGTTTTGGTGGACGGAGCTAAGTCAGCAGCACCACCGAACATATTCGGAACAACGTTGTTGATAATATTTAAAAGCTTACCGGATACATTTCTGGTTGCCTCCGGTTTATCACAGGAATTCCAGAATTCTTCCATATCATAGAGACATTTTGCGTTATCGGAATCGTGGTAGGAATCCCAGAGCTCTTTCATCTCAGGATATGCCTTGCAGTAATCTGCAAAAAGTGTATTCCATGCATCCTCTGCCTTTGCCTTTTCCGAAGCAATTGCAGCAAAATGGTCGTATACATCCTGGTCAAGCACAAATGGGCCATTGTCTGCAATGCCTAAGTTCTCGCGAAGGGCGGCTACATTTTCCACGCCCAGCGGTTCGCCGTGGGCACTTGCCTTTCCTTCCTTGGCAGGACAGCCGGCACCGATTTTTGTTTTGATTTCAATCATGGAAGGGCGTGTCTTTTCTGCCTTTGCAGCCTCGATTGCCCTTCCGATGGCCTCGAGATCATTTCCGTCTTCCACAAGCTGTGTGTGGAATCCAAAAGATTCGAAACGCTGTCTTACATTTTCACGGAATGCAATATTCGTATCACCCTCAATGGAGATGTTGTTGGAATCATAAAGCACAATCAGCTTCTCAAGCCCAAGAGTTCCGGCGAGAGAAAATGCTTCGTAGCTGATGCCCTCCATCATACAGCCGTCACCGCCTAGCACATAGGTATAGTGGTCAACGACCGGATAATTCTCTTTGTTAAAAACAGATGCGAGATGCTTTTCTGCCATTGCCATACCAACAGCCATTGCCATGCCGGCACCAAGAGGGCCGGTTGTCGCTTCTACGCCGACTGTGTGACCGTATTCCGGATGCCCCGGAGTTTTGGAACCGAGCTGACGGAAGTTTTTCATATCCTCCAATGTGATGCCGTATCCAAACAGATGAAGCAGAGAATATAACAGAGCAGAGCCGTGACCGCCGGATAAAATAAAACGGTCGCGGTTTTCCCATTTCGGATCTGCCGGATTATGATTCATGTGCTTTGCCCAAAGCTCGTATGCCATCGGCGCAGAGCCAAGCGGAAGTCCCGGATGACCGGAATTTGCCTTCTGAATCGCATCTGCTGCCAGCACGCGAATGGAATTTACGGATTTCGTATCAATTGCGTTGCTCATTTTTTGTGTTCTCCTATTTTGTTCGTATAATTAATTTCTGTTTGCGCGAGCCAGAATCCTCAGGATGCGCAGGAACAGGTTTACAATATCAAGATAAAGCTCGGCTGCGGAATCAACGGCGTTGTCAACCGTTCTCTCGATGGCATTTGCCTTTGCCCAGTCATAACCTACATAACCGCAGAAGATTAATACGACGATATAGTCAATAATTCCAAGGTCAGCACCGACCAGCATTAAAACAAGTTCAATCACAATCGTAACAAGCAGGGTAACTCCCAGGGTTCTTCCCATGCTCAGGAAGAATGTCGGGAAGATGGAGGATACAACCATCATCACAAGTGTAACAACTGCCGTAATGGCAAATGCGGTTGTGACAATGCCTGAATAACCTGCCAGTCCATACAATGTAACGACGGAGGCGAGAACCATACCAATCGGGACAACCATGAGATTGTAGCCGACAAAGCTTACAACCGGATTGTCGGATTTCTTAATCATAAGGGTTCCGGCAATTGCCAGTACAAAATATCCAACATAAAATGCAATTGGGTTTGTATATACAAATGTCATGATGGATTCTCCGAACAATGCCGTCATAATACAGTTAATCAGGAATCCATACAGAAGCACACCGCCGATAATCAGGTTGTACATCTCGCTGGAGATAATTTTAGAGTCGGATGCGTAATACCGGGAAGCATCGTACCCGCCATTGTAACCATCGTTATAACCGTTGTATCCACTGCCGGACTGGTCATAATAGCTGCCCTGGTTGTAACCACCCTGGTCATAATAGCCGCCCTGGTTGTAACCACTCGGGTCATAGCCATTGTTATAATCATTATAAGCCATAAAACTCCTCCTTTAAAATATAGTATATCTGTATCTGCATGTTTCTTAAGCTTCCTTCTTTGCAAGGTATGCGTTGATGTCAGCAATGACTTCATCACAGTTCATGCCGTGTACCATGCAGGCTTCCTCCAGAGACTCCATTGCTGCAGACGGACATCCGACGCAGTGCATGCCGGCAGCCATAAGAATTGCTGCATTTCCCGGGTCAACCTCAATAATTTCGTGAATCAGCATAGATTTATCAATCTGTTTTGCCATAGTTTAGAAACCTCCTTTTTGCTTTCGCTTTGCTTTTTCCAAGCAAAACACAATTTAGTATAACACAGAAGATAAAAAAAAGCTATGAAAATAACGATAAAAATGGTATAGTGTAATTAGTGTTTTTATGCCGATAAGGATAAAAATGAAGAAGCGGGGAACGAGGTAGCGGCCATGAAGGGCATATTTATATCGATGGAGGGACCGGATGGTTCCGGCAAAACGACGCAGATTACATTGCTAAGAAATCATCTGGAACAACGCGGATATGACGAGGTGGTTATCACGCGGGAACCGGGCGGAACCGTAATCAGCGAGGCGGTTCGTGGCATCATATTAAACCGCGAGTATGCGGAGATGGATGACCGGACGGAAGCAATGCTTTATGCAGCCGCACGTGCGCAGCTGGTTGCTCAGGTGATAAAACCGGCACTTGAAAGCGGGAAAGCTGTAATCAGCGACCGTTTTGTGGATTCTTCCGCTGTATATCAGGGTATGGCTCGCGGACTTGGTGTGCAGAACGTCTATGATTTAAATGCATTTGCCATTCAGGGAATCATGCCGGATCTGACGATTCACCTCGATTTGCCGGCAGAGGTTGGCTTATGTCGGGCGAAAGAACGTGCCGAGCTTGACCGCATGGAAGCGGAGTCTATAGCATTTCATGAGAAGGTGGCACAGGGCTATCGTGACCTTGCAAAGCTTGCACCGGAACGAATCCATACAATTGATGCCACCCAAAGCATCGAAGAAATCCACACCCAGATCATTGAGAAAGTTGAAACGATTTTGGATGTGTGACAAGGTAGAACGATGTGATATGCGAAACACAGGAATAAAACCATGAATTAATTGTGTACATAAAAATTTTGTGAAGGATACATTTGTTTGTGATTTAGAATTACTTAGTGTTCTTTCGCATGTGAAGCAATGCGTGAACACGACGTTCACGCAAGTTGCCATTGAGCCATGGATGGCGAATTGGCAACGGTTGCGTATGATTGTGTACAATAAAATTAAGAACACTTAGTAATTCTTAATTACAATACAACGTATCCGAAATAAAATTTTTATGTACACAATTTGTTGGGAGTATATTGTGTTTCGCGATACCTAAATCGTGCAGAACACAGGAGAGGAGTGAGAGTAGATGGATGGAAATAATATGAAAGTCAGTCAGCTTCAGCAGCTGACCCAGATGGAAGCCCCAAAGCATTCAAAGACATCGGGTGAAGATTTTAAATTTACTCTCATCCGCAATATTGACCGCGCGGACCTGAAAGAGAAGCTGACGGGACTTATGCGGGAAATCGAGGAACAGGGCGAGAAAATCGCCAAGCATATGGACATCAAGGATATGAAAAAATATCGAAGCTCCATCAAGGAATTTATGAATGAGGTCGCAGCAAATGCCCACGAATTTTCGAGAGAAAATTTTCTGGACCGTAGGGGCAGACACAGGGTGTACGGTATTATCCGGCAGGTGGACAAAAACTTGGATGACCTTGCACAGGAACTGATGAAGGACGAGAAAGACCATCTGGCGATTCTCGGGAAAATTGATGATATACGTGGACTTTTGATTGATATAACAACATAGTGCGAATGACAAATAAACAGACGATGACAACAAGGAAAGTGGGGGATCGCTATGAGCTTTAAAGGGATAGTTGGTCACGAAGAGATAATTGCACATTTTAAGAACAGTATTGATACAGGCAAGGTCGGGCATGCTTATATCATATGTGGCGAGGCCGGAAGCGGTAAGAAGATGCTTGCAAATGCTTATGCGGAAGCACTTGAATGTGAGGCAGGAGGTAGTGAGCCGTGTGGCAAGTGCCAGACCTGTCTGCAGATAAGTACGGGAAATTACCCGGACATAATAACGATAACACATGAGAAGCCGAATGTGATTTCGGTAGATGAAATCAGGCAACAGCTTGTCAATACCGTGGATACAAAACCATATAAGGGAAGGTATAAGATTTATATCATTCCGGATGCCGAATTGCTCAATCCGCAGGCGCAGAATGCGATGTTAAAGACGATTGAAGAACCGCCGGCATACGCGGTTATCATGCTTTTGACGACGAATCTTGATAAACTGCTGGACACAGTGCGTTCGCGATGTCTGGTTCTTCAGACGAAACCGATTCGGGAGCGGGATGTGCTGGCCTATCTGATGAATGAGATGGGCCTGACGAAGGAAAAAGCATATTTTTGTCTGGACTTTGCACAGGGTAATCTGGGAAAGGCAATTAAGCTGGCCGGCAATGAGGAATATGCTGCCATTGTGGATTCTGTCGTGAGGGTCTTGAAACATATCGACGAGATGGATGTGGAGACGCTTGGAAAAGCGGTGACAGATATTGAGCAGTTTAAGATGTCCATGAATGATTATATGGATTTGATGATGATGTGGTACCGGGATGCCATGATGCTTAAGGTAACCGGAAATGTCGATAAGATTTTATTTAAAAATGAGTTTTCTGTGCTCAAAAAACAGGCTGGAAAGCTGACATTTAAAAGTATTGAAGACAAGATTGATGCAATTGCGCGTGCGGAACAGCGCTTAAAGGCGAATGCGAATTTTGAGGTGACGATGGAGCTTCTTCTTCTAACCTTGAAGGACACAAAGTAGCCTGCGGGAAGCATTGCATAATCAGGAGGGAAACATGAAAGAAGTAATAGGAGTTCGTTTTCGGGAGAATGGAAAAATCTATTTTTTCAGCCCGTTAAACTATAAAGTGGATCCGGGCAGATATGTGATTGTGGAGACACAGCACGGTATGGAATACGGAAAGGTTGTGCTCGGCGTTCGGGAAGTGGATGAGAGCAAGCTTCAGGGGCCGCTTAAGCCGATTATCCGGATTGCAACGGAAGCGGATCAAAAGAAACATGAAGAAAACAAAGAAAAAAATAAAAAGGCGATGGCTATCTGCCGCGAAAAGATTGAAAAACGCGGGCTTGAGATGAAGTTAATCGGCGCGGAATATGCATTTGACGGAAGCAAGGTGCTGTTTTATTTTACAGCGGACGGCAGAGTTGATTTCCGTGAACTTGTAAAGGACCTGGCGGCTGTATTTAAGACGAGAATTGAGCTTCGGCAGGTCGGTGTCCGGGATGAGACAAAGATACTCGGTGGAATCGGAATCTGCGGAAGAAGGTTGTGCTGCAATGCACATCTGTCAGAGTTTGGTCCGGTGTCGATTAAGATGGCAAAGGAGCAGAGCCTGTCGTTAAACCCGACAAAGATTTCCGGTGTGTGCGGCAGACTGATGTGTTGTCTGTCCCATGAACAGGAGACATATGAATACTTAAACCGTAAGCTGCCGACAGTCGGTGATGTTGTAAAGACTGTGGACGGAAAAATGGGAGAGGTTGTATCTGTAAGTGTGCTTCGCCAGAAGGTAAAACTCAAGGTGACACAGGAAGATGATACGATTGAAATCGAGGAATACAAGGTGGATGATCTGCGCTTTAAACCAAAGCGTAAAAACAATGGCAAGGGGCAGAATCATGCAAAGAAGGGCAACGGAAATGATGGTTTGTCCGAGAAAGAGTTAAAGGAACTCGAAAATCTCGAAAAGCAGGAAGGAAAGTCAAAGCTTGATGATGACTAAAGAAGCTGTAGATAAATGGTTAAAACCGGGTGAACGGCTGGATGACCTGCAGTGCAGGGGGTATTCTATCATTCAGAATAAGGATGTGTTTTGCTTTGGCATGGATGCCGTTCTGCTTGCGGATTTTGCAAGTGGTGCGCCTGGAGGAAAGGTTATCGACCTCGGAACCGGAACCGGCGTTATTCCGATGCTGATGCAGGCGCGAGGCAAGGGCAGCCATTTCACCGGTCTTGAAATACAGGAATACAGTGCGGACATGGCAAATCGGAGCGTACAGGTTAATGGACTTACGCAGGAGATTTCTGTTGTGCAGGGCGATATGCGGGATGTAAAGGCGCTGTTTCCTGCCGGAAGCTTTTCGGCGGTAACGTGCAATCCGCCGTATATCAAAGGAAATCATGGCCTTGAAAATGAACAGTCACCGAAGAACATTGCAAGACACGAGGTATTGATGGAGCTTTCGGATGTTGTAAAGGCAGCGTCCTATCTGCTATGTGATGGCGGAAGCTTTGCGATGGTACATAAACCATTTCGGCTGGCGGAGATTATCCGGCTCATGTCCGAATACCGCATAGAGCCGAAACGGATGTGCATGGTACAGCCATATGTGGACAAGGAGCCGAATATGGTACTGATTGAAGGAAGAAAAGGCGGGAATCCTATGTTAAAGGTGGAACCGGCTTTGATTGTATATAACCGGGACGGAACCTATACGGAGGATTTATTGACAAGGTATGGAGAGTACCGGGAAACGGACAGGGAGGCGTAGCATGGCTGGTATTTTGTATTTGGTTGCAACGCCGATTGGCAATCTGGAGGATATGACGTATCGTGCGGTACGGATTCTTAAGGAAGTAGATTTAATCGCGGCGGAGGATACGAGAAACAGTCTGAAGCTGTTAAATCATTTTGAGATAAAGACGCCAATGACAAGTTATCATGAGCACAATAAATACGAAAAAGCGGAAGTGCTTGTCGGGAAGCTGCTGGATGGTGCAGATATTGCTGTGATTACGGATGCGGGTACGCCCGGTATCTCAGATCCAGGGGAGGAACTTGTTCGGCAGTGCTACGCGGCAGGGGTGCGTGTTGTGCCGGTGCCCGGAGCGTGTGCGGCAATTAGTGCGCTGGTTGCGTCGGGGCTTCCGACGAGGCGGTTTGCCTTTGAGGCATTTTTGCCGTCGGATAAAAGGGAACGGCAGGCAGTACTTTCGGAGCTTACGAAAGAGAGCCGGACGATTGTGATTTACGAAGCACCGCACCGGTTGCGGAAAACATTGCGGGAGTTAGGTGATACGCTGGGTGATCGCGGGGTGACGGTGTGCAGGGAACTTACAAAAAAACACGAAACATTCTTTGCTACGACGCTTTTGCAGGCGGCAGCATTCTATGAGACAGAGGAACCAAAGGGCGAATGTATCCTTGTTGTGCAGGGATTGTCGCGGGAAGAACTGGAAGACGAAAAGCAAAAGCAGTGGGATGCGATGAGCATAGAAGATCATGTGCGCATGTATATGGCAAAGGGTATGGAGAAGAAGGAGGCAGTGAAGCAGGTCGCAAAAGACCGGGGACTGCCAAAAAGGGAAGTGTATGAAAAAACACTGGATATCAATGTTTAATGTAGAGGGATAAAAGGAGGAAGGTTATGAAGCAGAGAACAAAGAGGGTGCTTGCATGGGTGCTTGCCATGGTGATGATGATTGGTATCGGAATCGGGAGCCCGGCAGGAACAATGACGGCAAAGGCAGCAGGTGCGACACCGGTTTCTACGCATGGAAAGCTGTCATTAAATGGAACACAGTTGGTGGATCAGTATGGACAGCCTTTTCAGATTCGCGGTATCAGTACACATGGATTGCAATGGCTTCCACAGTATAATAACAAGGCGGCATACCAGACCTTGCGGGATGACTGGGGTGCAAACTGTATCCGGCTTGCAATGTACGTGGATGAAGGTGGCTATTACAGTGACAGAAGCGGCATGAAAAGCAAGGTTAACAATGGTGTGCAATATGCGACAGAGCTTGGCATGTATGCGATTATTGACTGGCATCTTTTGGATGTAAACCCAAAGAATTATACGAGTGAAGCCAAATCATTCTTTACGGAGATGGCAAAGAAATATAAAGACTATGATAATGTGATTTACGAAATCTGTAATGAACCGTCAAACTGTCCGTGGAGTGATATCAAAAGCTATGCCACAGAGGTGATTAAAGCAATTCGTACATATGATAAGGATGCGATTATCATCGTGGGAACACCGACATGGTCACAGCTTGGTAATCAGGGACATACCTATGAACCGGCAGATGATCCGATTACCGGTTACAGTAACATCATGTATGCATTTCATTTTTATGCATCGGAGCCTGCACACAATCAGTGGCTGACAGCAAAAATTGGAACCGCCATTGACAGAGGACTTCCGGTATTTGTTTCGGAATTTGGATTATCTGAAGCAAGCGGAAACGGGAATGTGGATTTGACAAAGGCAGCGGAGTGGATGAAGCGCTGTGATGACAGAAATGTCAGCTATTGTGCATGGAGCTTATGTAATAAGAACGAAAGCTCTGCATTAATCAGCAGCAGCTGTTCAAAGACAAGCGGTTGGTCTCCGAGTGAGCTCTCAAAGGCGGGGCAGTACATCCGGAATCATTACCGTAGCAAGATGGAAAATTCGGCAGAGAATAATCCGGAGATTAAGAATATTGCGCAAAATATCACGATTTCTTATCAGACCCATGTACAGACATTCGGCTGGCAGCCATACGTTACAAATGGAAAGATGTCAGGAACTGTAGGTAGTTCAAAACGTCTGGAGGGAATCCGAATTAAAGTAAGTGGTGATTCTAATCTTGGAATTCGTTACAAGACGCATATTCAGTCGATAGGATGGCAAGACTGGAAATATGATGATGATATGAGTGGGACAACCGGAATGGCAAAGCGGCTGGAGGCGATTTGTATCGAACTCACCGGAGCCAATAAGGATAAATATGATGTATATTATCGTGTTCACGCACAGTCATACGGATGGCTTGACTGGTCGAAAAACGGAGAGATGTCCGGAACAGAGGGACTTGCAAAACGGTTGGAGGCAATCAACATCGTGATTGTTCCGAAGGGGGCAGATCCGGGTGTGTCAACTTCCCGACCATTTGTATCAGGCTATCCGGGAAATGTGAATTATAAAACACATGTGCAGTCATATGGATGGGAGAGTACTTGGCGTGCAGACGGACAGATGAGTGGAACATCCGGACAGGCGAAACGGCTTGAGGCAATTCAGATAAAGCTTGGCAGAAATATAAATGGCAGTATTGAGTATCGTACCCATGTGCAGACATATGGATGGGAAAATACATGGCGCAGAGATGGGCAGGTAAGCGGAACATCCGGGCAGGCAAAACGTTTGGAAGCAATTCAGATCCGGCTGACCGGAGAAGCTGCAAATCAGTATGATGTATATTATCGTGTGCATGTGCAGTCAGTCGGTTGGCTTGACTGGGCAAAGAATGGGGAGATGAGCGGTACTTCCGGAATGGCAAAGCGATTGGAGGGAATTGAAATCCGACTTGTTCCAAAGAACTCTGCGGCACCGGGTAGTACAGCGAGAACCTTTATCATAGGGTAATCCTGAACAAACAGGGAAACCGGACATGTATTTGTCCGGTTTGCTTAATTTGGAGGTAATATGAAAGAAAAGAAACATGTAATTCAGCTAGTGTTTGTTATAATTACATTTACTGTATTGCTGATTTATCTGGTAAATCATATGTCAGCAATCGGTGGCTTTTTTCGGACTTTGTTTTCCATTCTGTTTCCGTTTTTAATTGGATGCGGAATTGCATTTGTTTTAAATATTCCGATGCGTGGAATTGAACGGGCACTGTTTAAGGATGAAAATAAAAAAATTTATAAGTTCAAACGTCCAATCAGTATGGTGCTTACTTATATTGCGGCACTGCTGTTTATGGCACTCGTGATCTTTGTTGTAGTTCCTGAGGTTGCAACAACTCTCGGGAAGGTAAAGGATTTACTTCCGGGATTTGTGAATCGTGTGAAGGATATTGCAATCAGTTACACAGAGAAATATCCGGAAGTGACAAAACAGATTATGGAGATTGAGCCGGATTATGATAAGCTGACAAGCATGTTTACAAGCCGTGGCGGAGAGATTATGTCTGCGACTGTATCGATTTTTTCTTCGGTAATCGGTGTAATTGTTGATGCTTGTGTCGGTGTTGTTTTTTCTGCCTACATTCTGGCGCAGAAGGAGCAGCTTGGACGTCAGTGTAAGCTTGTTTTATATGCACTTGCCAAAGAAAAGACTGCGGATGAGTGGATGGTATTTGGGAAAATCGCAAATACAACCTTTTCGAAATTCTTTACCGGGCAGTTCCGTGAGGCGATTATCCTCGGGGTTATGTTTATGGTTGCCATGGCGATTGTGGGGATTGATTATCCGCTTACAATCGGCGTGTTGATTGCATTTACGGCTCTCATTCCGGTGTTTGGTGCTTTTATCGGTCTGTTTATCGGATGCTTTTTGATACTGGTTGTGGCACCGGGGAAGGTGCTGTGGTTTATTGCCTTGTTCTTTATACTGCAGTTTATTGAGAATTATTTTATCTATCCGAAGCTTGTCGGGGGCGATATCGGGCTGCCTGCAATCTGGGTGCTGCTCGCCGTACTTGTCGGCGGAGATCTGATGGGTGTGGTCGGGATGCTTATTTTCATTCCGCTTGCGTCAGTTTTGTATGCATATTTCAGAAGCATTGTGTACCGGCGTATCAAACATCGGAACATCAATGTGGATGATAAGCAGGTGGCGGATGATGTGATGCCGCTTGAGTCCTCGCGCAGACGGTTTTTCTCACCGAGACAGCGCGTGGTTCACAACACGCAGGACGAGGATAGTAAATAATAAGCAATTGCGAAACACATATACTGTGTGTTCATATATTTCGATACGGATTCATTTCATATACGATGTATTGAAACTAAGAAGTTCTAGATGTTCTGATGAACATAATTTGCAACGTACGCAACC
>JBJEMZ010000110.1:0-11520 GCA_051879935.1 Wujia sp. | reverse complement strand
TTATTCCATTCTTTTACGGATATCAGCGATGCAGTCGGCCAGGGTTTTGTCCGAAAGGGAGCGGGCAAAGGTGTCCTCCACATCGGCAAACATACCGGTCAGCACCGTCCTGATATGTTGGCCAACGATACACCGGTCGCTGGGGTTCTGGTGAACGTCCAGAAGATGGGGCTTCGGCTGCTCCATAACCGCCTGATAAATTTGCAGCAGCGTCAGCCGCTTCGGGGCAAACAGCAGAGAATAACCGCTGATTCCCTGGTGGCCATGGACGATCCCGGCCTTTTTCAGTAATGCAAGTATCTTGCGAACATAGCTGGCGTTGGTGCCGACGCTCATTGCAATCTGATCCGAATTGATTGGGGGCGGAGATTCCGAGATCAGGATCAGAATATGTACCGCAACGGAAAATTGCGTATCCATAATTCCGCGCATCACCTCTTTTTATGTATTTGTAAGTGATATCTATCCGGGCAGACAGGTGTGCAAAGCAGACATTGCGTACATTTGTTCCAGTCGATGACCGGTGTCTGTGTCCGCCATTCGCCGGTGTTAAACTTGCGGGACCCGCCGCCACCGTAGATCTGGTTGCCCGGTGTGATGTCGTAATATGGACTATGTTCGTTTATTTTTGAAATATCCGTTGCTTTTGACATTTATTTTACCTCCTGAAATGCGAGCTTTAATGCATTCATGTTGCCTTCGATAACCTCCGGCTTTTTGGCGAATTTATGCCGGTAGGAAGCCTCCATCTGCGACAGGAATACATCCTGTTCCATGATGTTTGCAACTTTTACGATTGCGGCAAGCATCGGTGAATTCGGGAAATATTTCCCAAGTGTTTCCATGGAAACCTTGCGTGCGTCGATGGTGTAGACATTTCCTTCATATCCGTTCAAAAGTGGAATGATTTCCTCTTTTGGACGGGAGGTGTTGATGACGATACCACCGTCCCTGCTCAGTCCGTTTGTAACATCTACGGAGTGTAGTAATGTTTCGTCGACAACTACTACATAATCCGGATTATAAATGTTGGAATGTACACGGATTTCGTGTTCGCTGATTCGGTTATAGGCTGTGATTGGCGCGCCCATACGCTCCGGACCGTATTCCGGAAAGCCCTGCACATACATGCCGGTGTTAAATGCAACATCCGCAAGCAGCAATGCCGCTGTTTTAGCACCCTGACCACCACGGCCGTGCCATCTGATTTCAATATTTTTTTTCATATACTGTACTCCATTCTTTTGTCTTCATTTAAAAGACGATTATACGTATTATATATCACTATGAAGAAAAAAGTAAAGAGAATCATGGGATTTCCTGCCAAAACAAAAAGTTTTTTCGAAGTATTGTGGTATTTCTTGACAAAATGGAATCTTTCTTGAATAATAAAGTCGAAATTGTTATAATCGTAACGATGTATTGCGAATCAAGCGCAGATTAAAGGAGTTTGGTTATGGGCAAAAGAAACAAAGAAAAAGAAATAAATCAGGAGAATCAGGAAATTGAACTGATTCCGCTTGTGGAGGATGAGACCCCCATTGTGGAGAATGAGCCCCCACAGGAGGAAAACGTGCAAGTGGAAAGTATGCAGGCGGAGGCAGAACCAAGCGATGCTTCCGAGTTGTTTGGTGCGTATGTAACCGAGGAAAACAAATGGGAGCGGAAGAATCGAATCCGAGAGGAAAAAGAAAAAAAGAAGGCTGAGAAAAAACGGGCAAAATATAAAGATGTGGATGATGAAACCTATGAGAGTATGAAGGCACGTCCGGGACATGTTTTGTTTGGAATTATATGTATTTTGATGCTGATTTCCGGGATGGCTCTGGCAACTCTCGGAATTTATCGGCTTGCAATCGCTCCTGCTTATGAAAAAGTGGGAGAGTCGGAAAAGAACTTGCAGGTAGATGGCATTGCAACAGATGGAAATGCAGAAATAGATAGTCGGATTACCGTGTTGCAGGGCGTTGCAACACCATCTGATCTTGTAGATACATGGGTAGAGCAGAAATTTGCTACGCAGACGGATGCGGATGTGCAGCAGCCGGCACCGGAAGAGACAATGCAGACCGATGAAACATCGGCATCAGAGTAGGAGGTACAGGGATGAAGAAAACATGGAACAGAGTCATTCTTATATGTTTTATCCTCATGGTAGTTGTGGCATGTGCAACGCTTATTTTCCTGTATCCGTATTACAACAAATACAAAGTATTTGAAGGCATAGAGGCTGGGCAGTGGAGCGAGGTACAAAAAAGCTACGAGGCACTTGACAGTGAAAAACAGCAGAGCGTACAGGCGTTGCTTCCGGATTACGCGAAACACTGCTGCCTGGAATACCAGACTGGAGAAAAGGATTATCTATACACCATTGCGGCGTTTGATGCCATCAACAGCATTGATGAGACAAAGAGCATATGTGCGAAGTACAATACATTTGTAAATCGTATGGAGTATAAAAAAGCGATTGAAACGATTTACAAGGCTAATCAGGAGTACAATGGACAGGGCGTTGTTGCTGCAAATGAGACGATTAATAATATTCATATGCGTCTGGATGCGGATATAAGAAAAGAAGTTGTAATTGAAGTGCTGAATGATAAATATGAGGAATTTGTTTCGGGACAGATTACACTGGAGGCAATGAACAGCTATATTTCTATTATTAATGGTCTTGCATCCGGAGATATTTCGCAGTATGCAACGACTGTGACAAACAATGTGCAGGTTGTGCAGGAATATCGGGACTTGTATCAAAAGGCGGAGGATGCATATAATACCGGCGATTATTTTACAGCCATTAATATCTGTCAGGCTGTTCAGCTTGATCCGGCAGATGCAACGTATATAGACAAATATTTTTCTCTGTATGAACTTGCTTACACGACGGGAATGAATTATTATGATTCTCTCCTTGATTACTATATCGACTGCGGTGATAACAAAAATGCGGTTTCACTGCTGGAAAAGCTGGAAAAATACTATGCGGATGATATGGATATTGAAAAATTCAAGCTGTCGCTTGCGTCTGACTGGCAGAAGGCATATGTAAAGCTTGCAGGTGATGCGGATGCAATCCTGCGCAGAGCTTTGGCAGATACGGAGGATGGAATCAACATACTGGATACGGTTTATGATGAAATCTGTCCGGACAGCCTGCTTTTGTACGATGTGGATAACAATGATATTCCGGAGATGTTTTTGTTTAACAGTGAAGAGAAAAATGACACATATACAAGCTGTTTTATCTTTACATTTGCGGATGGCAATTATAAATACCTTGGGTATGCAAAGGTCAGAAGTTTTTGCAACGATAGTACGATTGTAGCATTTCCGTGGGCATCTATCCGGACGTCCGGGGATGAGTACTGTCTCAAGCGGTATGAAGATGGAATTTTGACAGATGGTCCGTATGTACAGGATGTGGATGGGGTTTATTATGTCAATGAGCAGGAGGTTGACAAGACGGCGTATCTCTCTGCACAGAGTGAGGCGCTTGCGCAATCAATCGACAAGGGTGTAAAGGATTTTGATACAGTAACCTTGGAGGATGGCGAAAGCTATATATTGGCTTATTAGATATGGGGTTAAATATTACTAAAATGGAGGCGAATTATGATTACACTTTATGAAACAGGAGCTTACTTGTTAAACGGCAGAGAACTTGTTGCTGACAATGACGATGCGAAACAGGTGCTTGCAGGCAAGGGCATCCAGACATCGAAAGAAGAGGCTGCCCAAAATACAATGGCATATGGAATTCTGGAAGCACACAACACTTCCGGTAACATGGAGCAGCTTAAGATTAAGTTTGATAAGATGACGAGCCATGATATTACATTTGTCGGCATCATTCAGACAGCAAGGGCATCGGGACTGACCGAATTCCCGATTCCGTATGTACTCACAAACTGTCATAATTCTTTGTGTGCGGTCGGTGGTACGATCAATGAGGATGATCATGTGTTTGGACTTTCCTGTGCAAAGCGTTACGGAGGAATCTATGTTCCGCCTCATCAGGCAGTCATTCATCAGTATGCAAGAGAAATGCTTGCAGAATGTGGAGCCATGATTCTTGGCTCTGACAGCCATACCCGTTACGGCGCTCTTGGTACGATGGCGATCGGCGAGGGCGGCGGTGAGCTTGCCAAGCAGCTTTTGAAGCGTACCTATGATGTGGCAAAACCGGGTGTTGTTGCTATTTATTTGGACGGCGAGGTACAAAAGGGCGTCGGTCCGCAGGACGTAGCACTGGCGATTATCGGTGCAACCTTCGGCTGTGGATATGTGAAAAATAAGGTTATGGAGTTTGTAGGACCGGGTGTTGACAAGCTTTCCGCAGATTTCCGAATCGGTGTTGATGTTATGACAACAGAGACAACTTGTCTTTCTTCTATCTGGAAGACGGATGAGAAGATTCAGGAGTGGTATGACCTGCATTACAGACCGGAGTGCTATAAGGAGATGAATCCGGGTGCTGTGGCATACTATGACGGAGTTGTTTATGTGAATCTCTCTGAGATTAAGCCTATGATTGCGATGCCGTTCCATCCAAGTAATGTTTATACCATTGAGGAATTAAACGCAAATCTTATGGATATTCTGGACGATGTAGAAAAACGCGCCCTTGTATCCCTGGATGGTAAGGTTGATTTTACATTGAAGGATAAGGTAAGAGACGGAAAGCTTTATGTAGAGCAGGGAATTATTGCAGGCTGTGCCGGAGGCGGATTTGAGAATATCTGTCAGGCAGCAGATTTGATTCGTGGAAAATATATCGGTTCAGACGAATTTACACTTTCAGTATATCCGGCATCCACACCGATTTATATGGAGCTTGCAAAGAATGGTGTACTGGCAGATTTGATTGGAACCGGCGCAATTGTGAAGACAGCATTTTGCGGTCCTTGCTTTGGTGCAGGCGATACACCGGCAAATAATGCATTTTCTATTCGCCATTCAACAAGAAACTTCCCGAATCGTGAAGGCTCAAAGGTTCAGAATGGTCAGATTGCATCTGTTGCACTTATGGATGCGCGTTCCATTGCGGCAACCGCTGCAAACAAGGGTTATCTGACTGCTGCAACCGATTTGGATGTGGAGTACAAGGGACAGAAGTATTTCTTTGACAGAAGTATCTATGATAACCGTGTATATAACGGATGGGGTAAGGCAGACTCATCCCAGGAGATTAAGTTTGGTCCGAATATCAAGGATTGGCCGGAGATGGTTGCGTTGACAGACAATCTGATGCTAAAGGTTGCGTCCGTGATTCATGATCCGGTAACAACAACGGATGAGCTGATTCCTTCCGGGGAGACATCCTCCTACCGTTCTAATCCGCTTGGATTGGCCGAGTTTACACTTTCCCGTAAGGATCCGGAGTATGTCGGACGTGCGAAGGCAGTACAGAAGCTGGAGCGAATCCGCGAAGCCGGAGAATGTATGGGTGAGGCAGATGCTTCCATGAAAGAGGCTATGCATAAGGTGAAAGAGGCATTCCCGGGTGTATGCGGCAAGAATACCGGTGTCGGCAGTACCATTTACGCTGTAAAGCCGGGTGATGGTTCTGCACGTGAACAGGCAGCGTCCTGTCAGAAGGTACTTGGCGGCTGGGCAAATATCGCGAAGGAATATGCCACAAAGCGTTATCGCTCCAATCTGATTAACTGGGGTATGCTCCCGTTTGTAATGGACGAGGATTATGACTTTGACGTGGACGATTATGTATTTATTCCGGGTGTTGCAGATGCCATCCGAAATAAGACAGAGGTTATTAAGGCATATGTGGTCAACAAGGACATGAAGGAATTGTCCCTGAAGCTCGGTGATCTGACGGATGATGAGCGTGATATCATTCTTGCCGGCTGTCTGATAAATTATTATAAGACAAATTAAAACTATATAGAAAAAACGCTAACATGCCGATAAACCATGTGAAAGTACCCTCCATGTGAGTAGACGAGGAAATTCCGATGTGCTGGAATTTTATGGTAGGAGGGAGAAAATATGGTTATTCAATCAAGTCATGCACAGATGTACGCAAAAACAGGAAGACAGTATTCGTACAGGCAGACGAAGGAAACGGCAATGCGTAATGTGATGACAGGGGAAGTTCGTTATGAGCAAAACGAATTTTCCCTGTTTTACGGTGAAAGCGCAGAGGAGATGCAGGATGAGGAGAAGCCGGGGCGAAAAACGGCGCCCTTGTCAGCTCGAAATGTGGAAAACACGCAGGATGCTCAGATTACCCGTCTGGAAGACGCCTTGACGCAGTATATCAGGCGGTTGCGGGAATATTTACAGAATATGCGCGACCGATTGATTTCCAGTCTGTTTGCACGTTCTCCATATCGGGATGGAGGATTTCTCACACTTGATTCCCTGTATGCATTGGATGCATCCTCCGGTCTTGGCAATGTCAGTATCTGGAACCGGGTGGAGCATTCAACTTATTCTTATACCGAATCAGAATCGATGAGCTTTGAGACCACGGGAACGGTGGTGACCGCAGATGGGCGGCAGATCGAATTTAATATGGAATTATCCATGTCCCGTGCGTTTACTGAGACGATTGAGGACTTAAAACAGGACAATGTTGTGGCAATCATGACAGACCCGCTTGTGATTTCTCTGGATGCAAATCCGGTTACAATCAGTGATCAGAAATGGAAGTTTGACATTGATGCGGATGGGGAAACCGATTCGATTTCACTTTTGGGAAAAGGTGCAGGTTTCCTCGCGTACGACAAAAATGGGGACGGAGTCATCAATGACGGTTCGGAGCTGTTTGGAAGTAAAACTGGAAACGGATTTGCAGAGCTGTCTGCTTATGATGAGGACGGAAATGGGTGGATTGATGAAAATGACAGTATCTACGAGAAGCTGTCGGTCTGGACGAAAGATGACACCGGAAATGATGCGATGCTTTCCCTGAAACAGGCGAATGTCGGTGCGATTTATCTTGGCAATCGGAAGACGGATTATTCGATGAATTCCGTACAGACGAATGAGAAAAATGCGATGCTTCGAAGGACCGGTATGTATCTGACGGAATCGGGTGTTGCAAACACAATTCAGCAGTTCGATATGGTAAAAGCACTTATTAGTTGATTTAAACCTTTACACATGGTTTTTAATACTATATAATGACGGTATTGGGAGCGTGTGTATATGGATATAGAAAAGGACAGTTTAAAAAAACAAATACGGGAAATGATTAAGCTCGGACATATCGCACCGGAAAATATTCCGTCGATTGAGCTTTACATGGATCAGGTGACAACGTTCATGGATAAGTATCTGTCACAAAATAAACGATATGAGGATGACAAGACACTGACCAAGACGATGATCAATAATTATACAAAAAATAATCTGCTCCCTCCACCGGAGAAGAAACGGTATTCCAAGGAGCACATTATATTATTGATTTATATTTATTATCTGAAAAATGTTGTTTCCATCAATGATATTCAGACAGTGCTAAAGCCTCTGATTGATAATTATTTCGGAAAAGAAGATGCCACACACAGTCTTGAGGATATCTATGCAAGTCTGTATAAGCTTGAACAGCATCAATATTTCCGGGTGGAAAACAGTATTGTGAAGACCTATGAGCTTACCGAGCGGGATTTCCCGGGTGCAGAAGATAAGTATATCAAAAATTTAAATTTCCTGTCTCTGCTTGGCTACGATATCTACATCAAAAAGAAGCTGATGGAGCAGATTATTGATGAGATGGCAGCTGAACAGGCAAAGGAACAGGAATCTGCCGATAAGAAAACGGCGGATAAAAAAGAAAAGAAAACAAAAAAATAAAAAAGGAAGAATCCTGTATCAGGATTCTTCTTTTTTGCCTTCCGGCTCTTCTTTCTTAAGCAGCGTCAGTGTGACACGTTCCACACGGTTTCGGTGAACCTTCGAGACTTTAAAATGGGCTTCCTCGCAGGAAACCTCCTCGCCGGCAGCAGGTATCTTGTCCAGCAGCTCAATGACAAGTCCCGCCAGCGAATCATAATCCTCTGATTGAAAACTTGTGTGTAAAGCATCGTTTAAATCATCCAGCTTAATTGACGCATCGATATCGTATGTGTTTTCAGCAGTTTCCCGGATGAAATCGTTCTCATTTTCATCATATTCATCCCGGATATCTCCGACGATTTCTTCGATTAAATCTTCCATGGTGATAATACCCGATGCCTGTCCGTACTCATCAAGTACAATGGCCATGCTGTCGGAGGATGTTTTCATATCTGCAAAAATCTGGCTTGTCTTTTGGTATTCGTAGACAAACAGCGGCTTTCGGAGAATGCTCCGGAGATCAAAATATCGTATGTCGCAGATTTCACGATAGAAAAACATATCTTTTATATTTAAAATACCGATGATGTTCTCTTTGGATTCTTCGTAAATCGGAATACGGGTATAGGTTTCACTCTTAAATATCTCCACAAGTTCCTCATAGGTGGAGTTTACGTCGGCAGCTACAACATCTGCGCGGGGAATCATAATATCCTTTGACAATGCATCACCGAAATCAACCACATTGGAAATCATAAATCGTTCTTCCGGATCAATAACACCTTCTTCGTGGGATACGTTGACGATGGTTCGAAGCTCTGCTTCCGTGATGCTTGCCTTCTGCGCGGAAGGGTCAATGCCGAACAGACGGAAGATACCACCGGTTATCAAATTCAGTATGAAGATGACCGGTGTCAGAATCACCATCAGCCATGAAATCGGATAGGCTGCAAACATCGACATCTGCAATGCGTATTGCGTTGCCAGTGTTTTTGGCGTGATTTCGCCAAAAATCAGAACAAGTAAAGTAAGTACACCGGTGGCAATTCCGATTGCTTTGCTTCCGAATAGTGCGGTACAAAGTGTTGTTGTAAGTGCAGAAGCGTAGATGTTCACAATATTGTTGCCAATCAATATCGTGCTTAGCAGTTTGCTCGAATCACGGGTTGTGTTCAATACCTTTTTGGCTTTTTTATTACCCTCATCTGCAAGAGAACGAAGCTTAATCCGGCTTACGGTAGTAAGCGCTGTCTCCGCCGAGGAAAAAAAGGCAGATAACACAAGCAGGATACAAATCACAATCAGTTGTAACGTGGGACTATTGTCCAAATAAATCACTCCTCTGTACATTAATATGTCTTAAAAATTAGTATCTATTTTATAGATATCATATACTTGTGTCAAGGTAACGGAGTTATAAGTTAAAATTATAACCAAATACAATTATTGTATATTAGACAAATAGGAATTGTAGAGTTATGATTGTATCAAGGGTTAGGTAAAAAATACCAATTCGTATTCAGACAATATCAATTATGAAAAGGAGATAGAAGCGTATGGGAAAGAAAACTTATGAAGAGAGAAATTTAAAATTTGAAACATTACAGTTGCATGTTGGACAGGAACAGCCGGATCCGGTTACGGATGCAAGAGCTGTTCCGATTTATCAGACATCCTCTTATGTATTTCGCAATTGCGATCATGCCGCAGCAAGATTTGGACTTTCGGATGCGGGCAATATCTACGGAAGACTGACAAATCCGACAGAGGATGTGTTCGAAAAGAGAATCGCAGCGTTAGAAGGCGGTGTTGCTGCACTTGCAGTTGCCAGTGGCGCAGCAGCTATTGCCTATACGATTGAAAATCTTGCTCAAAACGGAGACCATATCGTGTCTGCCAAAAACATATATGGTGGTTCCTATAACCTGCTGGCACACACACTTCCGAATTACGGAATTACTACAACCTTTGTGGATCCGTTTAATTATGAGGAAGTGGAAGGTGCAATTCAGGAAAATACAAAGGCGGTTTATATCGAAACTCTGGGCAATCCGAATTCGGATGTTGTAGATATCGAGAAGCTTGCAGAAATTGCACATGCACATAAGATTCCGCTTGTGGTGGATAATACATTTGCCACACCTTATCTCGTTCGGCCAATTGAGTACGGTGCTGATATTGTTGTACATTCCGCTACAAAGTTTATCGGAGGACATGGAACAACCATCGGTGGTGTGATTGTGGACAGTGGAAAATTTGACTGGGAGGCAAGCGGAAAATTCGCATCTCTTACAGAGCCGAATCCGAGTTATCATGGCATCAGCTTTACAAAGGCTGTGGGTGCGGCAGCATTTGTGACAAAAATTCGCGCGATTCTGCTTCGTGATACCGGTGCAACCATTTCTCCGTTCCATTCCTTTATCTTCCTGCAGGGACTTGAGACGCTTTCTCTCCGGGTGGAGCGCCATGTGGAAAATGCGCTTAAGGTTGTGGAATATTTGAATAAACATCCGCAGGTAGAACTTGTGCATCATCCTTCCATATCCGGGGATGCCGAACAGCAGAGACTTTATAAAAAATATTTCCCGAATGGCGGCGGTTCTATCTTCACATTTGAGATAAAGGGAGATGCGCAGAAGGCAAAAGATTTTATCGATAATCTGGAACTTTTCTCTCTCCTTGCAAATGTGGCAGATGTGAAATCACTTGTGATTCATCCGGCTTCCACAACACATTCGCAGCTTACGGAAGCAGAGCTTTTGGAGCAGGGAATCAAACCAAATACCATTCGTCTTTCCATCGGAACCGAAAATATCGATGATATTATTGAGGATTTGGAAGAGGCATTCAAGGCGGTTGCAGAATAATTAAAGATAAGACAGAGTCATGTAATGCATGGCTCTGTTTTTTGCCAAAAATGATTTCGCGCTTTTATATTTATGCAGAATATGCTATACTAAAAATACTGGGCGTGTAAATTGATAGGATGGTTATGCGTGCCGAATGGATAGGAAAGATGGAATGGTGAAAGATATGCTTTCGGTTGTAATACCTGCTTATAACGAGGAAAAGATGATAGAAAAAGCAGCACAGGCAGTTGGTCAGGTTTTGGATGAGGCGCAGATCGATTACGAAATTGTTTTTGTGGATGACGGCTCATCGGACGAAACATGGAGACAAATCGAAGAGAGCAGTGTATCTGATTCGCATGTAAATGGTGTGCATTTTTCCAGAAATTTTGGCAAAGAAGCAGCTATGATGGCCGGACTAAAAAATGCCTGCGGTGATTGCTGCGTGGTGATGGATTGTGACCTGCAGCATCCGCCCGAAACAATAGTGGAGATGTACAGGCTTTGGGAACAGGGTTATGAGGTTGTTGAGGGCGTCAAGCGAAGTCGTGGAAAAGAAAGCGCGATTCATAGGGCGTGTGCAGGAATGTTTTACAAGCTGATTTCAAAAGCTGTAAAGATTGATATGTCCAGGGCCTCAGATTTCAAACTTATGGATCGGCGTGCGGTTGATGCGCTGCTTGACATGCCGGAGCGAAATGCGTTCTTTCGGGCATTGTCTTCCTGGATTGGCTTTCAGACAACTTCCGTGGAGTTTGATGTGCGTGACCGGGAAGAAGGAGAATCTAAGTGGTCAACGAAATCGCTTGTTCGCTATGCGGTTTCCAACATTGTATCATTTTCGGCTGCTCCTATGTATCTGGTGACA
>JBJEMZ010000109.1:0-11529 GCA_051879935.1 Wujia sp. | reverse complement strand
TTCCGGCGGGACTGATTGATCCGGGAGAGACACCGGAGGTAAGCGCAAAGCGTGAACTTATGGAGGAGACCGGACTTGAGCTTTATGAGATTACGGATTTTATCAATACGAGCTACAGCGCGGTCGGTTTTTCCAATGAGACCAATGTATGTGTGGTCGGAAAAGCACGAGGAAGCTTTAAACCGAGCACATCGACATTGGAGGAAATCGAACCGGGCTGGTACACAAAGGAGCAGGTACGGGAGCTTTTAAAAACAGAGAAATTTGCGGCAAGAACACAGGCATTCTGCTATATGTGGAGCAGGACGTAGAGTGCTCGAAAGGAGAGACACAGATATGAATATATTGTTAGCACTTAGCATACCTTTTATAGGAACAACACTTGGAGCAGCGATGGTGTTTTTCATGAAGGATAAAATCTCACCGAAGGTGGAAAAGGCCTTGCTTGGATTTGCATCCGGTGTCATGATTGCTGCTTCGGTCTGGTCACTTCTGATTCCTTCTATTGAGATGGCGGAGCAACAGCAAAAGGTCGCGTGGGTACCGGCAGCAGTTGGTTTTCTGCTCGGTATGGCATTTTTGTTACTTCTTGATACAGTCATTCCGCATTTGCATCTGCATAGTGAAACGAGTGAGGGTGTACAATCAAAAGCAAGCAGAACGGCCATGATGCTGTTTGCGGTAACTCTGCATAACATACCGGAGGGAATGGCGGTTGGTGTCACGATTGCAGGGGCACTTGCCGGAAATACCGGTGTTACGATTACCGGAGCGTTTGCATTATGCATCGGAATTGCCATTCAGAATTTCCCGGAGGGTGCTATTGTATCCATGCCGTTAAAAAGTGAAAACATGGGAAAGACGAAAGCATTTTTGTGTGGAGCCATGTCCGGTGCCGTAGAGCCGCTTTTTGGGTTTATCACAATCCTGCTTGCCGCACAGATGACTCCGATTCTTCCGTATTTTCTCTCCTTTGCGGCTGGTGCCATGATCTATGTTGTGGTGGAGGAACTGATTCCGGAGGCGCAGGAAGGGGAACATACAAATATCGGAACGATCGGAACTGCTATCGGCTTCACGCTGATGATGATATTGGATGTAGCGCTTGGTTAGTCTTTGGTTTAGAATATGAATGATTATGAATATGGAGGCGGACTATGAAGGTTTTAATGTTAAACGGCAGTGCACACGTAAATGGTACAACAGCGACGGCACTTGAGGAAATCGGTAAGGTGTTGGAGCAGGAAGGAATTGAATATGAGATATTTCAGATAGGCGGAGGTCCGATTCGTGATTGCATCGGTTGCGGACAATGTACGGAGCAGGGGTGCGTATTCACGGATGATGCCGTCAATGCATTTGTCAAAAAGGCAAAGGAGGCAGATGGGTTTGTGTTTGGAACACCGGTCTATTATGCACATCCAAGCGGAAGAGTGCAGTCGTTTCTTGACCGTGTATTTTACAGCAGCGGTGCTCTGTTTGCACATAAGCCGGGGGCAGCCGTTGCAGTGGCAAGACGGGGTGGCACGAGTGCATCTTTAGATGCGTTAAACAAATATTTTGGTATTACGCAGATGATCACGGTTGGTTCTACATATTGGAATATGGCACATGGTACAAATGGCGATGACGCGATAAAAGATCGTGAGGGTATGCAGACTATGCGCAACCTCGGACGGAATATGGCGTGGATTCTAAACTGTATTGAAGCAGGGAAAAAACAGGGCATCTACTGCCCACAGGCAGAGCGCACCGAGCGCACCAACTTCATACGGTAAGATAAATATTCCAATATTCAAAAAAGAATATACATGATATAATGTATTTATCAGAGCGAGAGCGTGTCTGCGTGGAAATATATCGTGTGTACAACGTATTATCTAAATTGGAGGAAGAAAATGACAATACACGAAGAAGCAAAGCTTGTGAAACAGGCATCTCCAAAGCTTGCCGGAACAACCGGTGAAGTCAGAAATCGGGCACTTTTGGCAATAGCGGATGCATTGCAGGAGAAGAAAGAACAGATATTTGAAGCAAACCGACAGGATATGGAACAGGCGGAAAAGGATGGAATCGCTGCGCCTGTTTTAAAGCGTTTAAAATTTGATGACGGAAAACTGCGTGATGTTGTAAATGGTATCCGGGATTTGATTCAAATGCCGGATCCGCTGTTTCATACACAGCTTGCAAGACAGCTTGATGAGGGACTTACACTTTACCGGGAGTCCTGCCCGATTGGCGTAATCGGTGTTATCTTTGAAGCAAGACCGGATGCACTTGTTCAGATTTCGGCACTCTGCATCAAGAGTGGTAACTGTGTGATTTTAAAGGGCGGAAGTGAGGCACTTCGCAGCAATAAAATATTATTTGATACGATTTATGATGCAGTACGTGTCGCCGGTTTGCCGGAGCATTGTATGCTTCAGCTTGAGGCACGTTCGGAGATTAACGAACTGCTTTCGTGTCAGGAGTCGGTTGACCTGCTTATTCCGAGAGGCTCAAACGCATTTGTGCAGTACATTATGAACAATACAAACATTGCGGTTATGGGGCATGCGGATGGAATCTGCCATATCTATGTGGATAAGGATGCGGATCTTGAAAAGGCAATCCCGATTATTTTGGATGCAAAGACCCAGTATGTATCAGCATGTAATACAGTGGAGACATTGCTCGTGCATAAGGAGGTAGCTGCAAAGCTTATGCCGGCCCTGCATGCGGCACTGAAAGAAAAAAAGGTGGAGCTACGTGGAACGGATGCGATTTTACAGTATACAGACTGTGTGAAAGCAACCGATGCGGATGATGACACGGAATACTTAGATTACATTTTATCATCCAAGGTTGTGGCTTCGATAGACGAGGCAATCGACCATATCAACCTTCACGGCTCGCATCATACGGACTGCATTATAACCGAAGACCGCACGGCAGCAGAACACTTTATGCGTATGGTTGATTCTGCCGGTGTATACCAAAACTGTTCCACCCGGTTTGCAGACGGTTATCGCTACGGTTTTGGTGCGGAAGTTGGAATCAGTACAGGCAAACTGCACGCAAGAGGACCGGTCGGTATGGAAGGTTTACTTAGCTACAAATACAAACTATTTGGTGACGGACATATCGTCGACGATTACGCCCAGGGAAAACGTCATTTCCACTTCGTCGACCTGTAAATAAAGTACGAAAGGAGAATGCGTATGATGAACGCGATATCAGCATTGCAAAAACCGGTTGGACAGGAATTGGAGCAGCGTCTTTTTGCGGCACGTGAGGAACTGGCAACGCTTCAAATTAAGGTAAAAGAGGGAAAAATCCCTGTACTTGTAGTTTTTGAAGGCTTTGGTGCTGCAGGAAAAGGGAGTGTGCTCGGCAGAATCATCAAAAACATGGATCCTCGTTTTTTCCGGGTTGAGACGATGGATGTACCGGATCCAACCGAAAAACGCAAACCATTTTTGTATCGTTATATGAAACGGATTCCGGAAGCCGGTCGCTTTTTGTTTATGGATGGCGGCTGGATGGAGGAAATCGTAAAGGACCGGCTCCATCAACAGTTAGATGATGCAGCATTCTCTGAGAAGATAAACAGTGTTACAAGATTTGAGCGGACACTTTCCGATAATGGCTATCTGGTTCTAAAATTCTTTTTCCATATCGAAGAAAAGGAACAGAAAAAACGGATGGACGCATTGTTAAAGGATGAGAATACCGCATGGCGTGTGTCCGAGGAGGATTTGTGGCAAAACAAGAAATATAAAAAATATACGGAAGTTTACGAAGCATACATGCGTGCAACAAATCAAAGCTATGCACCGTGGTATATCGTGGATGCGGACAGCAAAAAGTGGGCAGAGCTGCAGATTTTGGAACAGATGATTGCCAATATCAAGACGGCACTTTCAAACGCAAAGCATGCCGTACCTGTTTTGCAAAATGTATTTCCTCTTGTGCAGATTCCGAAGCTTGCGGAGATTCCGCTTGATAAGTCGCTTACGGACAGTGAATATAAGGAGGAGCTTGAACGGCTCCAAAAGCGGCTTAGAGAGCTGCACAATATCATCTACAGAAAGAAGATTCCGGTTGTGATTGCTTATGAGGGATGGGATGCTGCCGGAAAGGGCGGAAATATCAAACGAATCGCAGCGGCACTTGACCCGCGCGGGTATGAGGTGCATCCGATTGCAAGTCCGGAACCCCATGAGAAAAACCGACATTTTCTGTGGCGTTTTTGGACGAGACTTCCCAAGGACGGACATGTTGCGATTTTTGACCGTACCTGGTATGGACGTGTCATGGTGGAACGTCTGGAGGGCTTTTGCTCGGAAAATGACTGGCAGAGAGCTTACAATGAAATCAATGAATTTGAAAAAGAGCTTGCCGATTGGGGCGCAGTCGTTGTGAAGTTCTGGGTACAGATTGATAAAGAAACACAGCTTGAACGGTTTATATTCCGGCAGAATACGCCGGAGAAGCAGTGGAAGATTACGGATGAGGACTGGAGAAACCGGGAGAAGTGGGATTTGTACGAGACTGCGGTCAATGAGATGCTGCAAAAGACAAATACGGAATATGCACCATGGCATATTTTGGAATCAAATGATAAAAAATATGCAAGAATCAAAGCACTCCGTATTTTGATTGCTGCAATCGAAGAAAAAATCAATTAATCTGGAGGAAACAATGTTAAGTCTGATTGAGATATTAAAGGTAGTTGTGCTTGGAATCGTGGAGGGTGTCACAGAGTGGCTTCCCATTAGCAGTACGGGACATATGCTTCTTGTGGATGAATTTATGCAGATTAATGCATCAGATGAATTCAAGGAGATGTTTTTTGTTGTGATTCAGCTTGGAGCAATTCTTGCGGTTGTTCTGCTGTTTTGGAACAAAATGTGGCCGTTTCAGCTGAAGGATAAATCAAAGCCGGTCTGTGTGAAGGAGACATTTTCCCTGTGGTTTAAGGTTGTGGTTGCCTGTATACCGGGGGCGGTTGTGACGCTTTTGTTTGATGACTTTATCACAGAGCATTTTGAGACACCGTTTGTCATTGCGGGTGCACTGATTTTCTACGGTATTTTATTTATCGTCATTGAGCGGTGGAACAAAAAACGGACACCAAAGATTGAAAATCTGGAGGATATCTCTTATAAAACTGCATTTTTGATCGGATTGTTTCAGGTGCTTTCCATTGTGCCCGGCACATCCCGTTCCGGTTCCACAATTATCGGAGCCCTGTTGCTTGGCGTATCGAGAGTAGCGGCGGCAGAGTTTACATTTTTCCTTGCGGTTCCTGTTATGTTCGGTTACTCGCTTTTAAAGGTTGTTCGTTTTGGCATTGCGCTTACGAGTGCAGAGCTTGTGATACTGATTGTCGGAGTCGTCGTTGCATTTGCCGTATCCCTGATTGTTATCAAATTCTTGATGAGCTATATTAAGAAACATGATTTCCAGGTGTTTGGTGTGTATCGGATTATTTTAGGTATCTGTGTGATTGCATATTTTGCACTTGCATAAAAGAAAATTCAGTTATGGAGTAATATATGGGAATGATGGTTTGCGGAGGGACGCATATGGAACAACAAAAGAAGCTGTCTAATCTGGTATCAGAGATGACATTGGAAGAAAAAACAAAAATGGTAAACGGAGCAACGTTTTTCGGGAGCTATGGCATTGACAGGCTCGGCATACCGAGAATGCAGCTTTTGGATGGCGCGACCGGTATGAATCTGGAACAGTTGTTTGGAGATATTACGGAATATAAGGACTGGTCCTCCTCCGAGGAACGAAAAAAGCTTGACGGTGAGGATGCAAAGCCGGTCAATATGATTGGAAGTACGATGCTTGTGCATGTGATTAAGCATTATTTTGAGCCGGAGAAGCTGTCAGAGGAAGAAACAGTTCTTTACGAGTGGATAAAAAAGCATATGGATGAGCGCCTGCATGGGCAGGATTATGCGCCGGGGTGTTATCCGCCGGGAATCCTGCTTGGTTGCAGCTTTAATCCGGACGTTGTTCGAACGGTCGGTGAGGCACTCGGACTCGAGTGCTGTCTGTACGGCGTACATTTCCTGCTTGGGCCAAATGTAAATATTCATCGCGACGCGAGAAACGGAAGGTTGTTTGAAGGTTATTCAGAAGATCCTTGTCTGGTAACAAAGCTTGCGCCGGAGATGGTAAAAGGTATCCAGAGCTTTGGCGTTTCCGCCACGGTGAAGCATTATGCGGCAAACAGTCAGGAGACAAACCGTGTCGGTATCAATGAACATATAGCAAGGCGTGCTCTTGAGGAAATTTACTTTCCGGGATTTCGTGCATGTGTGCAGGAGGGCGGTACAAAATCCGTCATGAATGCATACAATCAGATTAACGGACAACCGTGCACGGAGAGTACGTGGCTGCTTTTGGATAAACTGCGGGAGGATTTTGGTTTTAACGGCATGATTATGTCAGACTGGGGTGCCGTCAAGCATCCGGCAGAAGCACTTGTGGGTGGTACAAATCTTGCAATGCCTGGTCCTGCGAATCCGAAGGCAATCGAGGAGGGCGTGAAAAATGGTGTCGTATCCATGGAAAAACTGGATGCGGCATGTACACGGATTTTGGATGTAATCGAATGGATTGGGGAACACTATCATGAGAATATTCTGGAGGAGTATTCAATTGACAGGATATGGGAGAAGACGAACCAGGCAGCGTATGATGCGGCCTGTGAAGGCATTGTTATGCTGAAAAATGATGCGGCCTGTCCGCTTTCTGTCGGGACAAAGCTTGCAATTTTAGGAAGCGGAAGCAGACAGATGGAGGAGTGCGGTTCCGGTTCTGCAGGAATTGATACAAGCAGGCATGGAGATGTGCTTCGCGAGATGAAAGCGCATTTTAAAGTTACGGATTTAGATGAAGCGGAGTATGCAGTTGTAATCTGCAGTGTGCCGGGCATGGAAGGAAATGATAGAAAGAACCTTTTGATAAAAGAGGAGGATGCAAGGCTTTTAGAGGAGCTTCACGCACAGAACAAATCTGTCGTTTTGGTGTTGAATACATGTGGTCCGGTTGAGATGGAACGTATCGATACGGAAAATGTAAAGGCTGTATTTGCATTATTCTTACCGGGGATGGCAGGTGCAAAAGCACTTGCGGATTTACTTGTCGGAAAGAAGACTCCATCCGGAAAGCTGTCGATTACATTTCCGAAGCACGAATGGGATATGCCGTCCTATTTGAATTTCCCGGGGGATGGCTTTGAGGTAACCTATGGCGAAGGTATCTATGTCGGCTACCGTTATTACGATACAAAGCAGATTGCACCGCAGTATCCGTTTGGCTACGGGCTTTCCTATACAACCTTTGCATGTGAATTAAAAGCAGTAGACTGTGATGCGAAGACAGCTAAGACAGATGTGACGGTTTCTGTAAAGAATACAGGGAATTATGCGGGAAGTGAGGTTGTGCAGGTCTATGTGCAAGACCCGTACAGTACGTTGCAAAAACCGAAGAAGGAATTAAAGGCTTTTAAAAAGATATATTTACAACCGGGCGAAGAAACACAAATCGTGCTTACGCTCGACAGAAAGGATTTTGCGTCCTTTGATACGGATCTGGATGCGTTTACAGTGGAGGAAGGTTATTATGACATCCTTGTCGCGACCTCGTCTGCGGATGCGGATGTATTTGGCAGGGAACGAATCTATCTGGATGTGGAATCTCCGTATCGCTACTCGGTGGATTCTTCCGTAAAGGTAATCTTTGAAAATAAAGAGCTTCTTACATATGCGTATAAAGCATGGGAAGCAGAGGGCTGGGATACCGGTATCATCGACAATAATTATGAGTATACTGCACACAGAACTTTGCGGGATATCATATCGGATTTGCCGGAGTATATGCGGGGTGAAGACAAGGTGCGGCATTTTGCCGAAACCTTTGAGCATGATATCCGGGATGTCAGAAAGTGTTAGGTATATTATAGATGGAGGCTTAAAACATGGCTGTTCTTTCAGATACAGAACCGAAAAAGGTATTTCATTTTTTTGAGGAGATATGTGGGATTCCGCATGGCTCCGGGGACACGTGGAAGATAAGTAATTATCTCGTTTCATTTGCAAAGGAACGGGGACTTACATGCAGACAGGATGAACTTGGCAATGTGGTCATAAAAAAAGACGGAACAAAAGGGTATGAGCAGGCTCCGGTTGTCATGCTGCAGGGACACATGGATATGGTGTGTGAGAAGGAGAGCGGGTGTGACATTGATTTTCAGACTCAGGGCCTGCGACTTGTAAAGGAAGGAAATGTGATCCACGCAGAAGGCACAACACTTGGCGGTGATGACGGGATTGCGGTTGCGTTTGCACTTGCAATTTTAGATTCCGATGATATTTTGCACCCGCCGCTTGAGGTTGTGATAACGGTGGATGAGGAAATCGGGATGCTTGGTGCCTCCTATCTGGACACATCGGATTTGCAGGCAGAATATATGTTAAACCTTGATTCTGAGGATGAAGGACAACTGCTTGTCGGCTGTGCGGGCGGTGTTACTGCTGTTTGTCATATGCCGGTCTCGCGTATGGAGATATCCGAGCTTTTCAAAGAAGGAATTCATCATCCGATATGTCTGGAGCTTGTTGTTGACGGTTTGCAGGGCGGACATTCCGGAATGGAAATCATCAAACAGCGGGGCAATGCCAACAAGCTGATAGGGCGTGCTTTAAAAGTTATAAGTGAACATGCGGATATATGGCTTGTGGATATCGATGGCGGTAAGAAAGACAACGCGATTGCAAGATATGCGAAGGCAATGTTTGTAGCAGACAAGGATTGTGTATCCGGGATTGAAACATGCGTAGACGAGCTGCAGAAGATTCTCTCTAAAGAATACGCGGTCAGTGATCCGGCAGTTTGTGTATCGCTTAGTAAGGCTTCCGCAGGGCAGAAGGTCACATGCATGACGAAAGCGGCCGGCTGTGCAATTGTGGATTTGCTCTTTTTACTTCCAAACGGGATTTGCCGTATGAGCAACGACATTCCGGGGCTTGTGCAGACGTCGTTAAATCTCGGAGTTTTAAGCATAAAGAACGGAGCGCACGGCACAGAGGAGCTTGTGGCAGGTTTTTCCGTCAGAAGCAGCATCGGAAGCGAAAAGGATATGCTCACCGGGGAACTTCGCTGTCTGTGTGAACATCTCGGAGGCGTTTACACCGAGAAGGGTGCCTATCCGGCATGGGAGTATAAGGAGAAATCAAAGCTTCGTGACATCATGGTTTCCACCTATGAAGAATTGTATGGAGAAAAGCCGAAGCTTGATGTCATACATGCAGGGGTGGAATGCGGACTTTTCACAGACAAGATGAAAGGGCTTGACTGTGTTTCTTACGGACCGCAGATGTATGATATTCATACGCCGAAGGAGTGCCTGCATATTGACAGCGTGAGAAGAACGTGGGAATATACACTTGCAATATTGAAAAAACTAAAATAGAGAAGACGAGGTAGATAAATGGCAAACTGGGAAGAAAATATACGAAAAGTGGTTCCTTATGTTCCGGGAGAACAGCCGAAGGAACAGGATGTCATCAAATTAAACACAAATGAGAATCCGTACGGACCGTCTCCGCTTGTTTTAAAAAAACAGATGGAACTTGGCAATCTGCGTCTGTATCCGGATCCGGCGGCAACAAAGCTTGTTGACGCACTTGCCGCATATCACAATGTGAGCTCAAAGCAGGTGTTTGTCGGCGTTGGAAGTGATGATGTGCTCGCTATGGCATTTATGACATTTTTTAATTCGGAAAAACCGATTCTTTTTCCGGATATTACATATTCTTTTTATGATGTGTGGGCAGATATGCTCCGGATTCCATACGAGACAAAACCGCTTGATGAAAAATTCCGTATAAAAGCGGAGGACTATTACGGAGAAAACGGAGGAGTTATCTTCCCGAATCCGAATGCGCCGACCGGAATTGCAGAGCCGGTTTCGTTCGTGCGGGATATCGTGAAGAATAATCCGGATGTAATTGTTATCGTCGATGAAGCGTATGTTGATTTTGGCGGGGAGAGTGCATTGCCATTGCTTGAAGAATTTGACAATCTTCTTGTAGTGAGGACCTTCTCAAAGTCCCGGTCCATGGCGGGACTCCGAATCGGCTATGCAATCGGAAATGAAAAGCTGATTTCCTATCTGAACGATGTAAAATACTCGTTCAATTCCTATACGATGAATATGACAAGTATCGAACTTGGAGTCTGCTCGATTGAGGATGATACCTATTTTAAAGAGACAGTTCAGAAGGTTATTGATACACGTGAATGGTTTGTAGATGAACTGGTAAAGCTTGGATTCCGCGTGCTCCCATCCTCTGCAAATTTTGTGTTTGCGTCCCACAGGACGATTCCGGCAAAAGAGATATTTGAACGGGCACGGCAAAACCGTATCTTTGTCCGCTATTTTGATAAACCGCGTATCAATAATTTCCTTCGTATCAGTATCGGTACACGGGAGCAGATGGAAAAGTTTGTAGATTTTGTGAAATCGATGATTTAGCTTGCAATCTGACAATACAGAAAATATAATGGGAGATGTCATCAGTCAGGCATGTCCGGCCTGATTTTCCCTACGTGAATTATTTTAAGGATCGAGAAAAGGAGAACTTAAATGATGGAACGTAAGGATTTTAAAGAATTTTGTCATGTGATTACAGATGGTATCTCTGATTATCTGTTAAACTTCGATGTAGAAAAAATCCGGTTGGAGACTGTACAACACAACAATGGTGTGGCGCACACAGGACTTGTGATTGTCCTGCGGGGCGAATCCTATGCACCGAGCATTTATCTTGAGGCATTTTATGAACGGTACAAGGCAGGCGTGGAGATGGAGGAAATCTTTTCGATGCTCGCCGGTCAATATGGAGCCATCCGCAAGAAGATGGAAGGGCAGGGGTCGTTTACAGTCGATATCGAAAAGATGGAACAGTGTGTGTTTCTCCGCCTTGTGAATTATGAGAAGAACCGTGAAATATTAAAGGATTGTCCATATATTCCGTTTCACGATATGGCAATCACGTTTCGCTATCTTGTGCATGAGGATGAAAATGGGATTGCTTCCGCGCTGATTCACAATTCCGTTTTGGAACATAGCGGGCTTACATTAGAGCAGCTGTATCGCTGTGCGAAAGAAAATACGATGCGTATTTTTCCGCCGTTTGTAAAAAGACTCGACCATTTTTTGCAGGAACGTTTTCCGGATGAGATGGTCTATCCGGAACAGCCGGGTATTTTTATATTGTCGAACCGCCAGTTTATCTATGGCGCAACGATGATTTTATACAGGGAGATACTGGAGGAGCTTGCCGAAAAAACGGAATCGGATTTTTACATTATACCATCCAGCGTCAATGAAGTTTTGATTTATCTCGCAGATGAGACAGTGAATCGTGTAATGCTTGAGACAACCCTGCGGGAGGTAAATGCGTATATGGTTTCAAAAATGGATTTTTTGTCAGATGAAATATATTTTTATAATAAAAAAAG
>JBJEMZ010000108.1:0-11537 GCA_051879935.1 Wujia sp. | reverse complement strand
AACAGGGGAGACAGTCGGAGACTTGGCGGAGAATGAAGTATATATTACCTATCACGCAAGCACAGACTCCATTACGCAGACGATTAATACATTTCAGGCAGTCGGTACAAAGAGCGACAACACGGTTACACTTCCTAGTATGACGGATATGTCGATTATTTCCCAGTTTAGCACCAGCAATGGAAATTTGGATTATAATTATTTTAAGACGGATGGAAACATATACGATAATTCCGATTGCCAGGTTTCGGTAGCAACGCTTCCGGCGAATGATACCGATACATATGATGTCTAT
This sequence comes from Wujia sp., assembly GCA_051879935.1. Lineage (GTDB taxonomy): Bacteria > Bacillota > Clostridia > Lachnospirales > Lachnospiraceae > Coprococcus_C. The sequence goes on along the minus strand of JBJEMZ010000108.1, from coordinate 11,242 downwards.
GTAAAAATTGCCCGCAAAGCTTATAATCTGAAGTTTATGGATGGAAGTGACAAGGTAAGTGAGGCGAGAGTAGAAATCACGAACCCGACACCGGGAGCGGTTTGCCCGGTTGTACAGTGGACTGTGCCAAATGCAACTGAGCTTACCTATCCATTTTATAAGTGGGGCTATACCTATACAAGTCTTAATAATGTAACCCCTGGTAATACACTGAATATACAGTCTACGAATGTGAATATCAATGATATAGAGCTTACAATCGGCTGGACTCCGGTTCAGAATATGACAATCACATATAAGCCGTGCGAGAGTGACAGTATTGCAAATCAGATTGGATTGAAAGCTGACAAAAGAGGGAATATCAGTAGTTCTTCTTTTGAATATAATCAATCTGTAAATATTTTGGATTTGAATGAAACAGAATACATAGACAATCCGGCGTTCTATTTCGCAGGCTGGAAGATAGAAGGCGGGACCCTGGATGGAACCGTGATAGATCCTGAAACGACAGCTTCGCTTGTTGCAACACTGGAGAGCGGTCTTGTGAAAGAAATCGGTACTGACGTAAAGGCATCGCCAAATGTGGAAGGCGTTACGCTGGTTGGACAGTGGAAGTATCGGGAAATCGATGTTTACCTGGATGGAAATAAGGTTGATGGTAATTCTGTTACGATTGAAGGTACCTATGGTACAGAAATGACCCATACACTTACGGCAAAATACAAGGTTGGTGAAAAGGAAGATGCCAGGATTGTATTTACAGGCGGAATGGGCAATGTGGCAACAGGTTTGGGAAATTACGGACTGTCTGTTACGGAACAACCGAATTCTTACAAGATTTCCGGAACACCAACAAATGTCACCTCAGAGGACGGTGTGAGCTACTCATTTACTGTAACGGATGAAAATGAGTCTTCGGGAGGCGGCAGCTTTACACTTGTGTTTAAGGTTAAACCTCGTCCTGTATATATCGGAGAAGTAACAAGTTCTTCTACCGGAGGGACACTTACAAAGGTATATGATAATTCAGACAAAATTCCGGTTAATTCCGAAGCGAATGTAACGGATGCGGATGGCTCGACCCCGGCATGTATAACAGAAGATGGATTAAAGGTTGCTTTTGACGCCACTGCAACCCTGCTTCAAAATGGTAATGTGGCAGGAAAAGATGTGGGAACGGGAAAGACGATTCGACTGACAAATCCTGTATTGACGGCTACAATGCCTTCCAAGACGGCATGTTATGTGCTTCAGAATATTACGGACGGATATCTTGATGTGGCAAATGCTGCATCAGTTACAAAGCGTACATTGAATGTAAAAGTCGAATATGCAGATGGAGTAGATTCTGTCAAGTTTGGTGAGGACAGTCCGGAATGTGTTCTTACAATTACGAATCCGGAAAACATAGCGGATGGAAACAATGGTGAAGAACAATATGCATATACAGCTAATCCGGAAGCTTTCTTGACAACTTACCTTGGATTAGATAATGAATCAAGCTGGTTGACGAATCGAAAGATTTATAGCAGCCCTGGAACAGAGTATTACATTCAGCCAACCTTTACCTTTAATGGTGCCGGTGGCGGAAACTATGAGGTTGTTGTGGCAACGCCTCCGAAATTCTCTGTAACGAGAGATGCTTCGGATGGACACTTTACGGTAAAAGAGACTCCGGCAGGCGGTTACTATCCGAGCTATACGATTGAAGCAGAAGGTGCTCCGGGGTATGATATGGTTCGTATCCTTGGAAGTGACGAAACAGATATTCCGGATACGATGAACCGGACAAGTGCAAAGGCATTGTTCTCGAATCAGTCGGCAGGTATTACGCAAGATGGAACTTACAATAATATTCGATTCCAGTTGTACAATTCGACGACAAATGCAGTTTCTTCTATCTATACAGTTAGTGAAGAGATTAAGATTGATACGAAGATACCGGTATATGTCAGTCATACGGTTGCACCAAGCGGTTTTGTGAATCAGCTTGGATTCGGAAGTTATTATCATTCACAGAATTCCGTGTCGGCAATGACGCTTATGGTTACATATCGCACAGAACAGAGTGCATGTGAAGATTTGCATTATTACTTCGCTGGTGAGGATGCGAGTATAGAACCGACGACAACATTTACAACAAAGATGACATCAAAAGGAAATGGACTGTATGAAGCGACTATAATAGTTGGAAATGGTTATTCCGGACAGCTTGTTGTTTGGGCGACCGATACAAAGGGATTAAGCTCTGCAAAAACAAAGCTTGTTTGTTATACGACCAATACAGATGCTGCATTGTCGGATAAATACTATGAGTGGATGGTGGAGGATGTTGCGCCTGCAGCCGGATTGACAGTAACCAGCGATGGAGCAACGGCTCTGACAGATAAATGGTATAACACGCTTACCGCTTCGGTTGTTGCAATGGATATTGACAGCGGACTTGATGAAGCTGAGTGGACAATCAAGACTCCAAGTACGACGGTGACAGAAACTTCCTCTGCTTACGGTGCGAATGCGACCAAAGATGCAAAGGTAAAGGAATATACATTTACAAATACAATTGCGAGTGGGATATCAAATGATTACACACCGGGTGAGTACAGGATTTCCGCAACTGTAAAGGATAATGCGGGAAATGTTGTGCAGGTGGCGGAACAGGGACCGTTTCTGTTTGATGGCATTAAGCCGGTGATTGTTTTATCAGATGAAGGAAAAAGTGATACACAGTTCCAGTCAGATGTTACAATCACAATGGATGTGACAGAAGGGGAATTGGAAAGTGGTATTGACAGTATTGCACTTTATAAAGACAGTACAGATACGGAACCCCTTAAGACATGGTCTGCAGCCGGTGCAAAGACATGGTCCGATACTTATGATGTAACCGATAGTGGCAAATACATATTGGTTGTAACGGATATCGCAGGTAATGAAGCAAGTGACAGTGTGACGTACAATCATATATCATCTGAACGGCCTGCAAAACCTTCGATTACCATTACTAAGGGAGACAACGGCGCCATCGGTAATTCCGGATGGTTGATCGAGGATAAGCCAAAGGTGACGATTACTTCAACGACAGAGACCTCAGAGGATCAGGTTCCGGTTAAGACATATTACAAGATTGTATATACGGATGAAAACGGAAGACATGAGACATCGGATAGCTTTGATACGGCGACCTGTACATTTGCTCTGGACGGACAGGGAGATGTCACAATCGAAGCATATGCCGAGAGCCAGTCAGGAAAGCGGAGTGACACGGAAACTGAGAATGCAAAGGTAGATATAACCGGACCGGTGGTTACGATAAAGGATTCGATTGTTGATGGAAACGGTGATGTGACAATCAATTTCCAGGCTGTTGATTTGATTAGCGGTGTGGACACGGAAAAAGTGCTTGTGAACGGAAATGCAGTAGCTGTAACCGATACGGACGGTGTTGCGACCGGTAGCTTTAAGGCAGATGGAAGCAGCTCTTATGAGATTATCGCATATGATAATGCAGGAAATAAATCGGATCCGGTGAGCTTTGAGCCGCTTCGCCTGGAGGTAACACCGATTACTTCGATTACAAGTACAGGTGCTCACATTGAGGCACAGGTATTGCAGGGAACCAATACGATTTCTCCAAGCCTTTGCTATATTGAATATAAGAAAGCTTCTGAGACAAGCTATGACACGGTGCTTGTAAATAAAGACCGCACCGATAGCGGAATTGAAATGATTTACAATTTCAGTAAATTAACGCCGGATACCGTGTATAATTATCGCGTACATGCGGCAACCTTAAATTCAGATGAAACACGTGTGATAGAAGGAAGCTTCCGGACACTTTCCGGCAATTCCACTACAACCGTATATGGTACGGCAACCTATGATTCATCTTTGCCGGAAACTGTAAAAGTAAAACCGATATTTGTAAATCTTTATAACGGAAATACAATTCTTGCCGGTGAGACGGTGACAAGTGCTGATAATCCGCGATACATGTTTACCGGTGTTTCGGATGGTACTTATCGGATTGTTGCGACAAACGGTACATTGTCAAAGGAGGCCTCCATTACAATTGTAGATGGAATGATTACCTATCCGGAGACATATTCCACAACCGGAGGAATCAATTTTGAACTTTCCGGACTTTCTACAAATGTGATTTTGGATGATGGTGATGTTCCGATTGCTGTTGACGGGCTTGACAAGATATACAATAACAGCTACTACAAGGGTAACGTTACGGATGAAGATTTGCATATTGTTGAAAATGGTGGAAGTATAGACATTGCTTTGCATGCAAGCTATATCAAGGTCAATGATGTAACGGAAACGGAAAAGGGAATCCTGATTGACAAGCTTGGAAGTCGGGCAGAGATTGTTCGTTATATTAACCTTTATATTGTAAAGAGTGTTTACAATGCGGATGGTACGCTTGCGTATACACAAAATCTTACCCGTCTGTACGAACCGCTTACGATTTCCTTCCCGTTGGAGGATTTGGCAGGACAGACGATCCATGTTGCATCACTTCATAATTCGGGTAATGACTATGACTTTAAGAACTGGACCGATGCAAGTGAAGCAAAGCTGACCCACGATTATGTCATCATTACAACAGATCGCTTCTCCACATACGCATTGTATCGTGTGACGAATCCAAAGACCTTTACGGTCGTATGGAAAGACGGAGATGGCAATGTCATGAAGACAGAGACCGTGGAAGAGGGAAGCGCAGCCACACCTCCGGAGGAAACACCGAAGAAGACGCCGACGGCCGATTACAAATATATCTTTGAAGGCTGGGATCAGGATTATAGCAGTGTAACACAGGATATGGTAATTCTTGCATGGTTCTATTCGGAAAAGATAAATAAGGATCCGGAAAATCCGGGCACAACTGAAGATCCGGGTACAACTGAGGATCCGGGCAATAATTCCGGAAACAATAACCAGAACGTGAAACCGGGCGACAATGCACCGGATGCAGATATTCAGAATCCGTCTAAGGAACAGAATAGATATACGTATATCGGAACACCGGGTTCACCGCAGACAGGTGATGCAACCCCGATTGTACTGCTTGGATTTGCTTTTGTGTTTGCAGGAGCCGGCATTGTAGTTTTGATTAAAAAGAAGAAAATGGTTTCTAAAAATTAACAGTTATAGTTCTTCGTTTACCGAACATAATAAGAGTAAGACAAACATGTCTTAAAATAGTATGGAGGTAAATGATTATGAAGAACTCAAACACAACTAGCGTACCAGAGGCTAAGGAAGCTATGAACAAGTTCAAGATGGAAGTAGCAAATGAGCTCGGTGTAAACCTCAAGCAGGGATACAACGGAGATCTTACTTCCCGTGAGACAGGTTCTATCGGTGGCGAGATGGTTAGACAGATGATCAAGAGACAGGAACAGCAGATGTCTGGTAAGTAATCCACTTACAAAGAATGGATATCGCTAATCCGTAATTAAAAAGGGAGTTTGTTTCTATATTGGTGATAATGCGGCACATGCCTGCATAAGATATAGAAACAAGCTCTTTTTTTGAGTAAAAGATATAGACGGAAGAAAATTCTTATGCTATAATGCAGAGAATAGTGCTTATCGTGGAAGAATAAGCATTACAAGTTAAGGAGGAAAGAAACAAATGAGTTTAGCAGTTGAAAAATTAGACGGAAGCATGGCAAAATTGACAATTACAGTACCGGCTGAGGAGTTTACAAAGGCAATTACCTCTGCTTATAACAAGCAGAAGAATAAATTTTCAGTACCGGGATTCCGTAAAGGAAAGGTTCCGCAGGCATTTATTGAGAAGATGTACGGTGCTGCCGTGTTTTACGAGGATGCTGCCAATCAGCTTATAAATGAGTATTATCCAAAGGAAATCGAGAATTGTGAAGAGGATATCACTTCTAATCCGGAAATTGATGTAGAGCAGATTGAAAAAGGAAAAGACTTTATCTTTACTGCGCTCGTTGCAGTAAAGCCTGAGATTAAGATTGGTGAGTATAAGGGTGTTGAAATCGAGAAGATTGATACAGAAGTAACTGACGAAGATGTTATGGCTGAAATTCTGAAGGATCAGAAGGAAAACGGCAGACAGATTACAGTGGAAGACAGAGCAGCACAGATGGATGATGAAGTAACTATCAACTTTGAGGGCTTTGTGGATGATGTTGCATTTGAAGGCGGCAAGGGCGAGAATTATAAGCTTACACTTGGTTCTCATTCTTTCATTGATACATTTGAGGATCAGATTGTTGGCAAAAACATCGGTGATAAGTTTGATGTAAATGTTACATTCCCGGAGGAGTATCATGCAGCAGACCTCGCAGGTAAGCCGGCTGTATTTAAGGTAGAGCTTCTTGCGATTTCCGCTATGGAGCTTCCGGAGCTTGATGACGAGTTCGCAAGCGAGGTATCTTCTTTCGAGACATTTGATGAGTACAAGGAAGACAAGAAGAAGACTTTGCAGTTCAAAAAGGATGAGCAGGTAACACGTCAGAGACAGTCCAAGGTTGTAGAGAAGATTGCAGAGGCTGCAGAGGTTGAGATTCCTGAGCCGATGATTAAGTATAACCAGGAAAGAATCATGAATGAGATGGCTCAGAGAATGATGTATCAGGGACTTCAGATGGAGCAGTATCTTCAGTTGATGGGAACAACAAAGGAAGAGTTCTTAGAGCGTGTAAAGCCGGATGCAATTGCAAGAATTAAGACAAGTCTTGTGCTTGAGGCTGTTGCAGAGGCAGAGAAGATTGTGGCTACAGATGAGGATGTAGATGCTGAAATTCAGGATATGGCAACACAGTATCAGATGAAGCCGGAAGAGTTAAAGGATATGATTGGCGATCAGGAGATGGAGAATATCAAGAAGGATATCGCATCCAAGAAGGCACTTGAGTTCCTTGGCGCTAATTGTAAGGAAGTCTAATTTGATTTAGGAGATAATGGAATGGCTAATCGTTCAGACGATAAGAAAAAGGTAAGATGTTCATTTTGTAACAAATCGCAGGAACAGGTTCGGAAACTGATTGCGGGACCGAATGTTTATATCTGTGATGAGTGTATCGAGATTTGTTCCGAGATTGTACAGGATGAGTTTGACAATGAGCCTTTAGATTCAGAGATTAATCTGCTGAAACCAAAGGAGATTAAGGAATTCTTAGATGATTACGTAATCGGACAGGAACAGGCAAAAAAGGTGCTTTCGGTTGCGGTTTACAATCATTATAAGCGTATTTTGGCAGAGAAGGACTTTGATGTCGAATTACAGAAGAGTAATATTATTATGATTGGACCGACCGGTTCCGGTAAGACTTATCTTGCTCAGACCCTGGCGAAGCTTTTGAATGTTCCGTTTGCCATTGCAGATGCTACAGCACTTACAGAAGCCGGTTATGTCGGTGAGGACGTGGAGAATATCCTGCTCAAGCTGATTCAGGCGGCAGATTATGACATTGAGCGTGCGCAAAACGGTATTATCTACATCGATGAGATCGATAAGATTACGAAAAAGTCTGAAAATGTTTCTATCACAAGAGACGTTTCCGGTGAAGGCGTTCAGCAGGCGCTTTTAAAGATTATTGAAGGTACGGTTGCATCGGTACCGCCGCAGGGTGGAAGAAAGCATCCGCAGCAGGAATTTATTCAGATAGACACGACGAATATCCTGTTCATATGTGGTGGAGCGTTTGAAGGCATGGAGAAGATTATCGAGAATCGTATCGGTAAGAAGTCCATTGGTTTCAATGCAGAAATTGCAGACAGAACACAGGAAAATGTAGGTGCTATATTGAAGCAGGTATTGCCGGAGGATTTCGTAAAATACGGATTGATTCCGGAGTTTATCGGACGTGTTCCTGTCAGTGTTACACTTGATTTACTGGATGAAGAGGCACTTGTCCGTATTTTGTCCGAGCCGAAGAGCTCTATCTGTAAGCAGTACAAGAAGCTGTTTGAACTTGATGGAGTAGACCTTACCTTCGATGAGGATGCCCTTCGTGAGATTGCAAGAGAGGCGATGCAGCGTAAGACCGGTGCCAGAGGACTTCGTGCAATCATTGAGAAGGTGATTATGGATCAGATGTACGAGATACCATCTGATGATACAGTTGTAAGCTGTCGGATTACAAAGGCTGTCGTGGAGGGAACAGAAGGCCCGATTATCGAGCGTTCCGAGGAACCACGCACAAAGAAGAACGGTGCGCGTAAGCGTATCAAGCATGAGGATTCAATCGCATAACATGGTTATTAAATCAGCAGAATTAGAAACGGTATGCGGCATTACCAGTAAATTGCCGGATAACAGATTCCCGGAGATTGCATTTGCCGGAAAGTCAAATGTAGGAAAGTCTTCGCTTATAAACGGTTTGTTGAACCGAAAGTCGTTGGCGAGGACTTCAGCATCGCCGGGAAAGACCCAGACGATCAATTTTTATAATATCAATCAGGAGTTATATTTTGTTGATCTTCCGGGATACGGATATGCAAAGGTTTCCCAGGAAATTCGTAATAAATGGGGAAAGATGATAGAAAAATATCTGCATACTTCCAAACAGCTAAAAGCGGTTTTTTTGCTTATAGACATCCGGCATGCACCGGGTGAAAATGATGTGACGATGTATGACTGGATTGTGGCAAATGGCTATGAACCGGTTATCATTGCGACAAAGCTTGATAAGATTAAGCGCAGTCAGAAAGATAAAAACATTAAAATCATACGGGAAAAGCTTGGGGTTTCCAAGGAGACAAAAATAATCCCCTTCTCCGCTGTTTCAAAACAGGGAAAAGAGGAGATTTGGAATCTTATTGAGACATCCATAGCTGATTGACAAGATACTCATATATGCCGGAACTTTTGCTTCGCCAGTTGTTGCAAATAGTTTCGGCTTGTGATTTTGTCGGGACATCAAATTTTAAATCAATCAATGTTTCCTTTCGGTCTTTGATGATACACTGAACGGTGTACCAGTTCGAATCGTTATAAAAGTAGTCTGCCGTAATCTCGGATTCTTTTTTGACATTGATACGTTCTGCTTTCAGATATTCGAGAATATCCTCTTTGATGGCATACGGAAGCCTGTTTTCAAAATAGGATAGTGCTTCCTCACCGGAGCTTGTAATTTTATAGTGGATTGTATCGCGAATCGTATCGGTTGATATGAACTCATCGTTGATTAATTCACTCAGTGCTTCGTGCAGATTGAATACACTTGTATATTCCTTGCCGACAATAAATCCGGAAATCAACGAGTTTGTCATCGTGTAATCCGTGCGGTCGAGCATGTAAAGAATCATCAGTTTATATAATAGTAACCCTTCCATCAGGCTTCCTCCTTGTTGCTCTGTTATATTTTACTTTACGCTACCTATCATCAAAAATCAAGGAAAAAACATAAAATAATGGTTTACCTTTTCAAAAAGGTATGTTAATATATGGTTAATCTTTTTTGTGATATAGTGAGTTATTTCATGATTCAGTGAACTACCCCAGAGGATGATTTTTATTACAAATACATTAAGAATGTAAAAGGAGACTATATGGATTTTGAGAAGATGTCTTTAGCGCAGTTGCGCGAGTATGCGAAAGAAAAAGGAATTCGGAATATTTCAACATTAAAAAAGGCGGAGCTGTCGGAACTTCTTTATAACATGGAAAAAATGATGGCTGCCAAAAAGAAGGAAGCAGAGGAAAAAAAGGCTGCTGAAATGAAAGCACAGGAGATGGCAAAAGTGCGTCCGGATACCCGGAAGGCGAATAAACCGAGAAATGCCGCTGAGGATAAAAACTATCAGGAAATGCGAAATATTGAGCCGGTGAATGAGGAAACCGAGGCGGATATCCATGTGTTTGACGGACAGGAATACAATGTCAGTCTCGACAGTGGGGATGAGGCAAACGGTATTCTAGAGGTTATGGCAGAGGGATACGGCTTTATCCGAAGTGCAAATTATCTGCCGGGAGATAAGGATATCTATGTATCACCGGTTCAGATTCGAAAGTTTATGCTAAAAAAAGGCGATATCATTGGAGGCCCGGTACGGACAAAGACGCAGGGAGAAAAATTTTCAGCTCTTCTGTTTATCCGGCATGTAAACGGACAGCTCCCTTCCGAGGCTGCGAAGAGAAAGCCGTTTGAGGAACTGACACCGATTTTTCCGGATGAGAGAATTCGGCTTGATGAGGATAATGCACCGGTGGCCATTCGAATCGTAGACCTTTTATCTCCGATTGGAAAAGGACAGAGAGGTATGATTGTCTCCCCGCCAAAAGCAGGTAAGACAACCTTGTTAAAAGCAATTGCCAAGAGTATCAGTACGCACAATCGGGATATGCATCTCATTGTACTGTTAATTGATGAGCGACCGGAGGAAGTAACGGACATTCGGGAATCCATTGAAGGTGAAAATGTGGAGGTTATCTATTCTACCTTCGATGAGCTGCCGGAGCATCATAAGCGTGTATCGGAGATGGTAATCGAGCGTGCAAAACGTCTTGTGGAGCACGGAAAGGATGTAGTGGTACTGCTTGACAGCATTACGAGACTGGCAAGGGCGTACAACCTGACCGTACCACCAAGTGGAAGAACCTTGTCCGGTGGTCTTGACCCTGCAGCACTGCATATGCCAAAGCGTTTCTTTGGTGCTGCCAGAAATATGCGTGAGGGTGGAAGCCTTACGATTCTTGCGACTGCTCTTGTGGAGACGGGAAGCCGTATGGATGATGTTGTATTTGAGGAATTTAAGGGAACTGGTAATATGGAGCTTGTGCTTGACCGAAAGCTCTCGGAAAAACGTATCTTCCCTGCGATCGATATTGCAAAATCCGGTACAAGACGGGATGACCTGCTTCTGACACCGGAAGAGCAGGAGGCGGTCAATCAGATTCACAAGGCATTATCTTCTGTGAAGGCAGAGGAAATGACAGAGGAAATCTTGAAATTGTTTGTACGTACCAAGAACAATCGGGAATTTGTGGAGATGGTGAAAAAGATATTGCCATATGGAAGACGTTAACAGCAATTACTATATATTTATAAAATGGTGAATTTGTCGCATAAATATGTAAAAAATGCTTGAATAAATAGAAGTGTTGTGTTAGAATGCTTCTTGTTGTGATATGTTCATTCGAAAACGAATGAAAAAGATAGACTGCTATGTCAAGTACATGGTAGCAAGTATAAGGTAAGAGGTGAAAAACATGAAAGAAGGAATCCATCCAGCGTATTATCAGGCAA
>JBJEMZ010000107.1:0-11540 GCA_051879935.1 Wujia sp. | reverse complement strand
TGGATGCGCGGGGTATTCACCTACAATATGGCTTGTTTTGAGCAAAATATGGCTGCGGAAAATATTTTCCCCGAGTCAGACCGCATGCAATTTTATCATAGGCTTATTGTATTTCGTTCCGTAGCCAAAATCACGATTGCTTTATCCTATGTTGCCGCCCTGTCACTTCTGGTATGGCATTTTCAGATGCTGTATTTGCTTTTACCGATTACGGTATTTTGTATTGCATTATATATATACTTGTACTACGATGGCTTAAATAAAATACATAAGAAACGTATCATAAAAGAAATCAATCAGCTTTCTTCGAAAATGGATTGCGCAGAATCAGATAAATAGCAGCAAACACGAAAACCGGAATGGATGTTAACAATTTTATAGCTCCCATTCCGGTATATTTTACGAATACAGTACAAAGTAAAATTCCAACGGCATTTCCGGCTCCGTTTGCATAAGTCGCAATTGCAGAAACTTTTCCGACCATATCAGCTTCTGCCTGCTCCAACACGGTAAGCGTAAGCAGATTTGTCGCAGAGAAATAGCAGCCAATCATAAGCCCCCATGCAATACCAAGTCCTACCGCACCTCCGGCTTTATACGAAGCAAAAACAAACCATATAACAGCTGTCATGGAGATAAAAATATCAATCAATATCATGGTTTTCCGATGAAAACGGTCAGACAAATATCCGCTTAAAATATTGACAATCAAAGTAATAACCGGCTGAATCAGCAAAATGACACGAATCTGATTCTCCGATATATCTGCAAAGGAAACTAACGGCTCATTGTAAAATGTGATTCCGCTTGTAGCAATACCGATAATAAACAGACAAATACAAATGCTTCGGATAGATTCTTTGTTTCTTGCCCGTACCGTGGTTTGCCCGCTTGTGGATACACGACTTTCTCTTCTATCATTTCGAAGCAGTAAAGATATTATTGCCGTCAAAAGTCCGAATATAATTCCAATTCCATACAGACTTCTCCAACTATGTCCGGCTTTATCAATCAGCCGGCTGCGCAATAGCGGTATGAACATCGTCGAGGCTGCAGCAACACCACCGGCAATCCCCCTGATGGTTGCACGGCGGTCTTCCGGAATTACCTCTGCAATATAAATATACTGTACATCCAGACTGCATGCAAAAATAACGAGTCCGTTTCCGATTAAAAAACATATAAGTGAAGAAGAACAGGTACATAATATGCAGCCACAAATTAAGATCCATATGTTTATAATAAAAATAGGCTTGATTCCGATGCGGTCAATCATAATTCTGGCAAGCGGCGCCAGCATGGGAATTGCATAAAATGGCAAAGTTACATACCCCATATAGGACACTGCTGCCTGAACGGTCATATTTTTCTTGTCAATCAGAAATTCTGACAACATAAACGACTGCAATTTTCCATACAAATCCGCACAGTACGAATCAAAAAATTGCATAACCAGAATCATGATTATAAGAAAATATACATACTTATGTAAATGCTTTTTCATATTTTTTATTTATAAAACTCTCCCAGACTGATTCCATTGATTCCAAGCGGAATCTCGTGGTCCAGACCGATAAACTTATCGCCGTTATTCCAGAGAACTTCTTTTACAAAGGCATATTTCTCTTCATCCCATGTTGTGAAGTCATCCAAAACCATACCGCCTGTATCGCCGGAATTTGCATTAAAGCACCAGAATGTATGGTGCAGCTTGTATGTAGAGATTAACTGACGCATGTATGTCATCCAGGTGATGTTCGGTTCACTCATAAAACCACCCCACTCACCGATCAAAAGCGGCGCAATCTCCTCATCGTGAATGTAAAGCCAATTATCATACCAGCAGTCCTCCATCAGACTGTCATAGGTGTAATCTCCCTCGAACCAAGGCTGTTGATAAACCGTCGGACCATAATCGTGTGGAGAATAAACAAGTTTATTCTGATATTTGCCCAAGTCAACCGGATAATCAGCAACTCCGCGAAGGTTTCCACCCCACCAGTTGAAATAATAGTCATCCTCGTTTGCGGATTCGTAATCGCCGTTCTTCTTGATATCCATCGGATAGATTTCCGTTCCCTCCACCATAACAAGTACATTCGGATTCGAAGAAAGGACCGCATCTGCAGCAAGCTCCGCTATATATTTCCAATTGTTATCCGATTTTGAATCGTTCCATATTGCGGCGCCGTCACCTTCAAACGGTTTCCCATGCGGCTCATTTTTTAAGTCGTATGCGATAATCGTATCGTCATTTTTATAACGGTCAGCCATCCAGGAAAGCGCAAACAGATAATCCTCAGTGGATATCCGTTCGGTATACCAGAGATTCACCGTATGTCCACTTGCATTTGTCTCTGCACTGTGAATGTCGATAATCAGCTTCAGTCCGTTTGCTCGGCACTGACCGATTACATATTCAAATATTTGCAGACTATCCATTCCCACCAGATAATCATTGGTTGCCTGATTAAAGTTCGCATCCGGGTATTCGCCTCTTGACCACTGTAAGATCAGTTCTGCGGAGAAAGGTACACGGATGACATTGAACCCATGATTCGCAATCTCCTGAATCGACTGATTCAAGTCAGATGCCCAAAGTCCGTCAAAGGTGTTGGTTCCTGTGTTGTAACCAAACCAGTTGATACCGGTCAGCCATACCTCGTTGCCGTCAGCATCCACAATCTTATTCCCATCCGTAAAAAGCCAGTCATCCGTTGTCGGTTCCGGCACATCCATAGCACCATAATCCACATCACGTTCTACAGTTACGTGGTTCGCGTCACTGAATCCGGCATTATCCGCACTGCCATCTCCAACATCAGAATCTCCGGATTCGTTGGTCGCACTGTCTGTTTTTTCTGCATCCGCTTTGTCATCCCCATTTGTTTTATCGTTTGCAGTAACCTCTGTGCCATTCCCTGCGGAAGAATGATCGGCTGTCTGCGCACTTCGTTTCTTCTGTATCTGCATACCAAGCAGAACACCTGCAAGAAATGCAACAACTACAATCTGTATCACAATGATTACTTTCATTTTTTTATTCATTTGCTATTACCCCCATAAAACTATGTAGGTCTATCATAGCAAAGCCTTACAAACTTTTCAATGCCTTTACGATTGTAACTGCTGCTATCATGCACAAACATAGAATCATACATTCATATCGGATTTTTAATAAGAGAATATCCATATACTGTTTTAATTGCTTGATATTTTCCGTATCCTGTACTGTCATTGATAGTTGTCCAAGATGTGCAATCACATTGTGACTTTCACTCTGATTGTCTAATAGTATTCGAATCTCTCCGGCATTCTTTTTTAAAACAAGCGGATCGCCTACACAAAACAGATAGGGCTCCTTGTTATTTCCCACATCCGCCCGAACAATTTTCGCTGTTTTGTTCTGCTCTGCATCCATATAAGAAACCTGCATTTCATCGACTGGTTTTTCATAGCCATACGTAACAAGCGCCTGACATATCATGGAAAATGCCATGTCGTTTGCATAAAATATCTGCATGGAGGATGTATGCTCTATCTGATAAGCCTTCCTGATATATGCTTCATCTAACGCATAACATGGCATCCGGATTTCCTGCTCCCCGTTTCGAAATGTGATTGTCTGTTCGAGATTGCGGCTTACATAAAGAACTGTATCCACATCCGAGAGTGTCCGGATTTTCCCATCCGACACACTTCCCGCGGTATCAGTGGCAATATATTCCACATGCTCTGTCATCGCCTTTGCATACTGTACGATATGGATCGTTGCGAAGGATAACGACGTGATTGCAAGGATACTGAATAGAAATATAATCTTTACCGCATCGTTTTGCTTCCTGAGGTGCAGGATTTTCTTGATAAACTGCAACAATTCCGCCTCCTACTCTTCTGTCTTTCTTCTGATTTTTCGGATTGCAAACACAATCAGAAATGCAACCACAAGTATACCGATAACTGCCATAATCATCCACCACTGGTTCGCATTGTCCTCTTCCACCTGCTGTTTCTCTGAGAATGGGGATTTAATCGTGACAGAAAACTCTGCTGTCTCTTTAAATTCCTGCCCGCTTTCATCCTCATAATAATATGTAACAACTCCCTGTGTCTGCCCGTACAGACTATCTCCCGAAAGTGAACTGACAGACACCTGCGTCGTATTACTTGCCGAGGTTCCTGCTTCCATATCACCAATAAAAATCGTTCCTTCCGGTATCAGTCCATCCGCGCTAAGTTCGGCACGTACATTATATACCTTGCTCCTTCCGAGATTCATTGCCTGAACCTTTGCCTCCACCACATCGGCAACCGTTACCTCTTTTTCGATAACAAGGGGGTCAAACTGCATCTTTGCTTCCTGCACGATATCAACCTTTGCCTTACCGGAGGCTGTATAGGTATTTCCATCGCCATCTGCATAATCCATGGAAAGCTCCAAATCATATTGCCCGGATGCTACCGCCGCACCGATGCGATATTCAAAGGAAACAGTATATGTATCCTGTGCTTTTATGCTATCTACGTAAACACTATCCGATTTACTGAGCAACATAAAGTTCTCGTTTTCTGCACTTATTGATACCGTCATGTTTTTCACATTGTTATCCTTGCTTGTGTTTCGGAGTACGATATGCGCCGTCACCGTATCTCCCGGGTAGATTTCTGTTTTAGAAAATGAATAGGATTCCACCATCATCTTTGGCGCAAAGGTAGGCAGCGGGTCCTCCACCGCTTCCGTGGTTGGTTCCGCATCCGGATTGTTTCCGTCTGTGATTGTCACATAGGTTGTAAACTCCTGACTGATTTCATTTCCGGAGGTATCCTTTCCCTTGACACTGAGAATCACAGGATAGCTCCCGTTTGTGCGTTTTTCTTTCAGATCAATCGTGAAGCTTACAGGATATGCCTGCACTTCCCCGGTGCCGTCATTTACTTTGACTGTTTGCAGCCTGATTGTCTTTTCATAGTTTTTAAACACAAAGGGGGCTGTCTGCGCATCCCCCAGCACAAGCTTTGTCTGGAGAGAATCCCCCCGAAGTGCTCCTTCACTGATAATCGGGAAGACAATTGTCACACGGTTTTCAGCAACAGTTGGAACATACCCATCCGCATAAGTACGCGACATACCTTCATACTTGTTTTGATTGTCTATGGATAATATGACCGTTTCCCTGCCTGTTTCCTGCTTTTTGTCATCCTCTGTTGTAACTGTATCCTGTGGTGCCTGTGTCGTCGGCACATCCGTATCTGCCTGCTTTGCATTTGCATCAAATACTGAACCAAAAATCGCAATCAAAAGCATAAGAGACAATACTATCCTATAGAATATATTACAGATTCTGTTTTTCATTCCCATGTGTCCTCCATATCATGTACATCATCACAGAGCATCTCGATGTCCTGCGCATTGTGGCTTGCAAGTAAAATAGCTTTTCCTTTTTCTTTTAAGGAAAGCAACAATGTACGCATCTCCGCCACACCTGCTTTATCGAGCCCGTTAAACGGCTCATCTAAAATCAACACTTTTGGATCTTCCATGATTGCCTGTGCGATTCCGAGCCGCTGTCGCATACCAAGCGAATATTTTGCCACCGGCTTTTTCATATCGGGATTTAACCCGACCTTAAGCAGTGTATCCCGAATCTCCGCCTTTCCAATCTGCGCTTTTAAATCCGCCAGTATTTTTAAGTTTCGGTAACCGGACAGATATGGCAGAAATCCGGGGGTTTCAATGATAACACCAAGCTCCTTCGGGAAATCACATTCCCTGCCTACCTGCTTTCCGTTTACAACAATCTTTCCACGGTCAGCATGCATAAAACCACAGATGCATTTCATCAGAACAGTCTTTCCGCTTCCGTTATTACCGACGACCCCATAGATTTTCCCGGGTGGAATCGAGAATGTAACATCACGCAGTACATGTTCTTTGCCAAAGGATTTATACACATGCTCCACAACGATTCCTATATTTTCATTTTTTTGTTCCATATTCTGAATCCTCCAATGATATCTGCGCTATCGCATCTGTGTTCCGGTAAAGGAAAATGCATACCTTCTTATGCGAAGCAGTGAAAGCAGAAAAAATACCAGGCTCGCTATTACAAAAAACAGGTAAGAAACCCAAAGCTTCGGCAGATTATCGTATCCAAAGCTATGCATGTAATAAGTGGCGTGATTTAAGGGCGATATCCATCCGAAAATGATATTTGCATAACGCATCTGCATGGAATTGATATCAAAAATTCCGGCAAGTACTTCCGGTGTAAGCAGAAAGCCAAGACCGGAAAATATAATTCCGGCAATCATCCCTCCATTATCCCTGCATAGATTGAAAAATAATATAATACTCGCCATCAACACGGAATATCCAAGCATAAGACCAAATATATGAAGCATCGTTTCATACGGAAAGGACAATTCCATTACCTTAACAAACGAAGGAATGGATATCTCCTTTCCGATATTCGAATACCCAAGTACCGCTGCTGTATCACTCCATAGATTTGCCGGATATGCACGGCTTGCTGCAAGCAGACAGGTGGAAAATAATATAAAACAAAGAAACAAAAAGGTTGCAAGTATCAGGTATAAAATCTGTCCAAGCATCCATATTTTCCTGTCAATGCGCACAAGAAAAAGTGGTACATCGTTAGATAGGTTTGGCATATCTGCAAATAACAACAATAAAAGCAGGGACACAATCAAAACCGAATCCGCGTCTCCGAATGTCCAGATAAACGGCTCTACTGCCTGCAAAATCGTATCGTGCGTTTTCGCAAACACAAGCACCTTATCAGATAAGAGAAAACACACGATAAAGGCCAGACAGAACGCAAGCAGAATCTGTGGATTTCTTCGCCATCTCCGAAAGTTCGCCATAGCAGTATAAAAAACCTGTCTGAGCTTATACACGCTCGATACACCTCCTAAGCACTTCGTAATAAATACAAAACAACAGGATGGAAAGTCCCGCAAGTAACAACAAAACACCCGCATCCCCAAACACCCATACATGCTTTCGTGTAAGCCATTCATATGGATACAGACAGTAATACTCTTTAAAATACCGTTCATACAGCATAACAAGTATATAGTAGATGACAAAACTTCCGCCGTAAGCGATGTAACGACTGTTTGATATGGCTGCAAGGGTTGCGGAAAGCAATGCCCAAAACATCGCGGAAGCAAATATCAACACAAGATTCATCTCCGACGGATTCTTTTCGGTGTGTATGTAAATCAGGCAACCAAGAAGTTCTACAAGACCGCCACTAATACCGCATGCCAGGAATTTACCGCATATATACGGGAAAATACCACTCCGATAAAGATAGGATTTTATGTATCCACTCTGATAATCCGAGAGCCACGCTGTTGCATACGGAAACGTAGCCAGTACCGGAACCAAAACACGAAACAAATCGGAATCAAAGCCTGCCTGTTTCAAGATAAAAACCTCAAGAACAATTCCAATCAAAAAACCTTTGGAGCCTATAGCTCGTTTTAAATCTGTTTCAAAGCTGTTCATATTTAATACCCAAGCTCATGATTGATGACTGAACCATCGATGGCGTTTATGCTCATCACAACAATATCTTCGTTACCTTCATACCATCTGGTTCCTACAGCGCCATTTATCGTTCCGATAAATTCCCATGTCGGTACAAGCAAACCTGTGTCAAAGCTGTCCGGCTCACTGATTCTCGTATAGCGAAGTACAACCTTGTTTATATTGACCGTAACCTCGGATTCTTCGTCTATCGTTGCATTCATAGTAACAATCATCTGCTCAAAGATATCCTTTACCTCTTCAAAGCTCTTTAACGAAGCCTGCTCTACAACGGTATCGGTTACAGTAAGCGGTGTGCAAAGATCAAACCCAACGACTCCGTTATCATTGACGATGACCGTAACGCCTTCTCCTTCCCATAACTTTTTCACATAGGTATCTCCCTGATAGCCATCTGTCAGCTTCGATTCCCCTTCATTGCAGGCAAATACGCCATTGATATTCCGTCGATAGCCGAATATATACTCTTTTCTGTATTTATAAACAAGCGATTCACTCGGAGAAGTATCCGGTATATCGTAATACAAACCGCCGACATAATAGGAATAGTCCGTAAGTCCAATTGTCTGCAAAAAAGCCTCGGCCTGTTTTCTTGCATCCTCCTCCGATAATTCTGCGGATTCCTGTGTATCTTCTTCTATCTCCAAATTATTGTCATTGATAAAATCAATATTCTGCTCAGTTCCATATTCCCATACACCATTGGAATAATCCACGTAATGTCCATCAAAACCACTTGTTCCTATAACCGGCGTTCTTTCTGGGTATCCAATTTTATTTGTACGGTAATGCAGGCGATTGCCATAATTTTCATTATTCTGTGCATAGAGAAATGTGTAATTTCCATCCTTTGCATCACTCACTCCGTAATAAATCTCTCCATTTGGATTCAGACTATTTTGCCATTCATAATAATTGTTTGTACTGTCTGATGCATATAAGGAACTGACACTATGAAACCGGTTGTCAGACGGATAGTATGAAAGTGGCGCCTCATCCCTTGCGCTTTCGTATTTTGACTGTAACTCATCAATACATGCTTGATATTCATCGATATATGTTTGTTTATCTTCCTCGGACAACAGATTATCATTTTGTGCCTCTTCCATGTAACTCTTAAACATATTGATTTCGGACTCGATTGTCTGTTTTGTTTCAACGCCAAGTGCAGCACCATCATAAAATGTTACATCCCCTGCAAGAGTTGTCCGCACCTTGTCGAGCAGTTCCTGACTGATTGTCTGCTGCTTCATACGGTAGATGGACAACTTGTCTGTCTTCGGAATATCAACGGTTGCATCCACATTGACACTTACATGCATCGTTTTATCCTCAATCGTCGTTTTGTAGGTATCATAATTATCTGCAAGCTCCGCTACCTCGGTTGTCTCACCCTCCGTATTTTCCGCCTGCTCAATCATCGTATCAAAATCCTTGTTTGCAACAACTGATGAATCCGGGCTTTTCTGACACCCGGCAAGCAGCAATGATGCAAGTGTGATACAGGTCATACCTTGTTTTATCTTTTTCCGCATAGTAGATTCCTCCATATCTATTTATACAGTATATAAATGATGAACTATAAAAAGGTCCATGTTGCAATCATCTTACCATGGACCTTTTCATCAAGTATTCATCAAATTTTAAACAAATTGTAAAATCATACGTGTCCCTTCCCCAACTTCACTTTCAATTGTAAGTAAAACATCATGTCGCTTTAAAATGAGAGCTGTAAGAGCAAGTCCAAGCCCTGCACCACCATTTTTTCTGCTGCGTGACTTGTCAATCATATAAAATGGTTCCAGTATCTTTTCCTGTTCTTCTTTCGGGATTCCACATCCAAAGTCACGCACCTCGATCCGTCCATCCGCAGCAGAAAGTATGATTTTTTGTCCGGAGCAGCTTGCTTTTGCTGCATTTTCTGTCAGATTCAGCAGCACCTCAAGCATGAGATCCTGATCCACAAAAAAACATTCCTCCCCATACTGACATTCCAGTGTCAACTCTTTTGCATCTAACAGACTGTTGCAAAGTCTTTTTGTCTTCTCAAACAATTCCTTTGCAGAAACCATCCTCCTGTCAAGAGGCGCTTTAGAATCAAGCTCCATAAGACGAATCATTTTCTTTGCAAGACGTGAAATCCTCTTACACTCCTCGTCGATATAGACAAGTGCTTCTTCCCGGTCTGCCTCATCTACATTGACGGTGAGCAAGGTCTGTGCATATCCGGATATCGCCGCAAGCGGTGTCTTTAGTTCATGTGTCAGATTTGCCATGAACATCGTTTTCTGACGTTCCGAATCTTCCAAGGTTTTTGTCCTTGTCTCGACCGCCTCTGCCATCTGATTGAAGGTTGCTCCAAGCTTTGCAATCTCATCACGTCCGTTTATCATCACACGTCTTTCGTAATTTCCGGCTGCAATATCTTCTGCTGTTACGTTAAGCTCCTGCAGGGACTTTAATGTGTGCCGCAGCACAAGGGCCACAATGAAGCTCATACCGACTAACACGAAACCCGTTATTGCAACCATAAATAGTGTCAGACGATTCAATTTTTCCCACACATAATTGATATCCTCAATATGAATTAATTCGATATCATAATAGAGAGTATATCGACTGACAATATAGTTTCCACCCTCATAGGTAAGGTCTACACTTTCTATATCATAGTTTTGGAACTTATAAGATAAATCAAGCAGCTCCTGTACGGTAAAAACCGTATGATTGTAGACAAAATATGCATGTTCCTTCTTCCGATAAGATGTTGCTTGCGTGTCATAACGGATACAGATATCATACTCGTTATTTCTGTTTTTAAAGAAATATCGGATCTGTTCATCCGGAATTTCCTGTATATTTGAATTAAATTGCGAGAATGCATCCTGATAACTGCTGACTAATTCGTATGTATGATTCAGTGCCTGCGTCTGTGCTTCTTTTTCCAGATTCTCCCGCTGTGCATTCCAGATTAGGAGATTTGTGCTGATCATCGCAAAAAGCACTGACAGACAACAAATCCATGTAATTCGCGTTCTTAGCTTCAATCCTTATTCCTCCAGCCGATATCCCATCTTGGATATCGTTTTAATATGGTCCGAAAGCCCAAGCTTCTTTCGAAGCTGCCCGATATGCACATCCACGGTTCTCGTTTCTCCAACATACTCCACGCCCCACACCATACGAAGCAGATTCTCTCTTGAGATCGCACGGTTTTTGTTCTTGGCAAGTACTGCGAGCAATTCAAATTCCATTGGTTTTAAATACACTTCTTTTCCATCCTGCCGTACAATATGCTGCTCTAAATCTATTTCCATATTCAGTACGTTCAAAACATTTTGTGTCCGTTTTTCGCGAGCCATCACCTTTTCGATACGCACCATAAGCTCTAACACTTCAAACGGTTTTACGATATAATCTTCCGCACCGCCTTTTAATCCCTGTATTTTGGAATAAAGATCATCCCTTGCCGTCAGAAAGATAACCGGGATTTCAAATTCCCGCACAATCGGAAGCAGAGAAAAGCCATCTATGCCGGGCAGCATAACATCCAGTAAAGCAAGGTCATAGGCATGATCCTCCTGCAAGGATACCGCAGCCTCCATCCCATCCTCAAATGTTTTAACATCGTAATTTGCAACCTTCAGATTCATGGCAATCATCTTTGCAATCGCCGTCTCATCCTCTACAATTAAAATTCTATTCTTCTGCATGTCCTCTTCACGTCTTTCATATTTTCTATGATAACATTTATATCCCCACCATAGTCATCAATTACATCTTGATACATCTTAACATAAAATACTTATATATGATTCAGATTAATTTAAAAATTACAATATGTTTACAAAAAACCGCATGAAATCAGTTTTGACTTCATGCGGTTTGTGTCAAGTCTTTTTCTTCTCACGTCCCATTCCCATATCTTCCGGTATAATATTATGTTCAAGCACAATCATCCGAC
>JBJEMZ010000106.1:0-11541 GCA_051879935.1 Wujia sp. | reverse complement strand
ACTCCTATCATGTTCCGATTGACCGTTCGAGGGCGATGTATGGTGTTGAATGTCATGCAAATGCAATCTGGGCGTTGGTCACGCAAAAGCAGATTTATGCGGTACCTGTATGGATAGAAGTGATGCTTGCAATTGTATTCGTAGGTGGATGAGGTATTGTTCTGCGAAAGTGCCGGCTGCGTGTCTGCCTGTCTGCACTTTTTGGTATGATAATCGTGTATCCTCTGAGTGCATTTTTTGTGTTTAGGAGTACACATTACACCTTGTCGCTTCTTTCTATACCGATTGTTTTAATACTTGAGTTGTTCTGTTTTCTTTTGATTCGTTATGTGGACTTGCAAAAGAAAAGAGCCGGGGAAATGCAGAAGATGCTCTTTTCCATGGCGGATTCCATGGCGGAAGCAATCGAAGGGAGAACCCCATACAATGCAAACCATACAAAAAATGTGGCGAGACGCTGTATTGAGATGATGGATTATATCAATCAGATGCACAAGGAAAAAAGGACGGAACTCGAATTTACTGACAAGGATAAAAACCAGATGTATCTTGCAGCGATGCTTCATGATATCGGGAAAATGGATATTCCGCTTGAAGTTATGGATAAGCCGACGAAGCTTGGACACTTAGAACAGCCGCTTCGTGCAAGGCTTGAAAAGATTATTTTACTTTTAGAAAAAGATGCGTTGACCGGGGATATCTCCGAGGGAGAGGCTGCGGAAAAAATCAGACAAGTCAAGGACTTTTTGGAGCGATTGAATGGTTACAACTGTGGACGGCCGCTAAAAGATGATGAATGGCAGTTCTTAAATGAATTCGGGACACAGGTGTATAAATTTAAGAATGGTGAGGTTATTCCCTATTTGACCGATGAGGAAATGGAGGACCTGCATATAAAAGCAGGAACACTTTCCGAGCGGGAACGTGAAATTATGCAGAGCCATGTTGTCTACACGGATAAAGTTTTGAATCATATTTATTTTGGCAGCGACTATCCGGATGTCCGAAGAATTGCCGCCAATCATCATGAATTACTGAATCATAAAGGCTATCCGAACGGAATCGGCGAAGAGCAGCTGGATGTCATGACGAGAATCCTGACCATTATGGATATCTATGATTCTCTGATTGCAGATGACCGACCGTATAAGAAACCAAAGCCGGTGGATGTGGCATTTCAGATACTGGATGAGGAAGCGGAAGCCGGAAAAATTGATAAAGAGCTTTTGGAAATTGCAAAGGAAATATGGTTATAGTAATAAAGCAAAAGTGGCGCATGACATTTATGCGCCATTTTCTGTATCTTTTATTTGATGTAGCGCATTTTTTGTGGTAAAATAAACTATAAAAATTCGACCGCATACAAAAGGGGGAAATGTTCTATGGATTTTAGCAAAGTTTCGGACAAAAGCCGTGTAAATGCTACGGCGATGTTTTGTTACACCGTGTTGTCGGTAGTTCTCGCTGTAAGCTATTTTATTGAGGTGTTGAAAAAGAGCCGTACAGTGTCTTATTATATTGTTTTTCTTGTGTTGCTTTTAGTGCCGTTTATAATCTGTAAAATCATGATTGCACGGGACAAAGAGTCCGAGCAGATGAAATATGTGCTTGCAGGCGGCTTCCTCGTTTTTAATCTGTTTATTATATTTACAACAATTTCCAATATTGCTTATATTTACGCGATTATGGTGGCAGTTATTTTACTCTGCTATAATGACAATAAACTGACATTCCGATATATGCTGATTGCTACATTAAGTAACATAGCGCACGTAATTTATATGGGAGTAAAGCATCAGATTACCTCGGAGATTCTTCCGGATGTGGAAATCCGAATTGCTTCACTGATTATGTTTACATTGTGTATGTCCATGAGTACAATCGCTGCTGCACTTACGAACCACAATCGTATGGCACAGATTGAGGAGGAGAAGGAAAGAGTGGCAAATCTGATGGATCAGATACTCCGAGTGTCCAACCAGATGACAGAGAATATTGGTACTGTTTCCGAGAAGATGGAGCTGTTAAGTGATACGGCAAATAAAACGAAAGTATCCATGGAAGAAGTGACACAGGGAACCGGCGAAACGGTTGCATCCATTCAGATGCAGATGCAGAAGACGGAAGAGATTCACGAGTCGATTTCTCAGGTTAGCTCTTCTACGGCTGCAATATCGGAAAATATCGAAGAAACAAAAGAAGAGATTGAGGCATCCAAGACGAATATTGACGAATTGATTCGTCATGTAGAACTGTCAAACCAATCAAATCAGAATGTATCTGATGAGATAGAAAAATTGAGCGAATATGCTGAAAAGATGCAGTCTATTATTGAATTAATTAACGGTATCACATCGCAGACCAGTCTGCTTGCGTTGAATGCAAGTATCGAGGCTGCCAGAGCTGGAGAAGCCGGAAGGGGCTTTGCAGTTGTAGCATCCGAGATTTCGAATCTGGCTACGCAGACGGAAGAGGCAACCGTAAGCATTACGGAGTTGATTGGCAATGTTTCTGATGAATTATCCAACATGGTAGAGGTAATCGGAGATATGCTGCGCAATGCAAATGAGCAGAATATCGTTGCAAATAAAACCGCACATAGCTTTGAGGAGATTGCGATAAAAGCGGAAATGGTTTATCGTGAGGCAGGCAAGCTTCGCAAGCAGGTAACAGGGCTTAGTGAAGCAAATGAGCATGTCATCCGGGGAATTGAGACCATCTCGGCTGCAACCGAGGAAGTTACGGCACATTCTTCCGAGACGTTGGAAACCAGTGAGAAAAATAGCAGTGTTGCCGGTGAGGTTGAGGAAATCATAGAAGTTCTGAGCAATCTGGCAAACGAACTGACAGCGGTAGAATCGTAAAATATTTAGGATTCTGAGTCGAACTACGTAACAATATATATGAGGTATAAAAGCCTTCAGGCAAATGCCTGAAGGCTTTTCATTTATTTGCGGAACCTTTTTCCATGGTTATCCGTCTAATAGATGTATGTGACATACGGGGTAATACATCTTATAGGAGAGGAAGTGTAAGCTTGCAAAAGGAACAATTGGGCGAATTGATTCTTGATTCGCAGGAACAATTATATCGCGTCGCAAAGACGATTCTTCGAAGCGATGACGATTGCGCGGATGCAATACAAAACTGCATCGTAAAAGCATTCACAAAGCTGCATACATTGAAAACGGATAAATATGCAAAAAGCTGGCTGATTCGTATCCTGATCAATGCGTGTTATGACTTTGTACGTGAGAATCAGAAGGTGATACCGCTTCAGGATGTGCGGGAAGTGGAGTCCACGCAGGATGCTATTCGGACATGTGGTGAATATACAGAGCTTTATGAGGCGCTTATGAAGCTCTCGGAGACAGAACGTCTCGTGGTAGAGCTGTATTATCTGGAAGGATACCGGATACGTGAGATTGCGGATATTTTGGAGATTACGGAAAATGCAGTGAAGAAACGGCTGTTTCGGGCGCGCGAGAATTTGAAGATGCAATTGAAGGAGGCATAAGGACATGAATTTTGAACGATTAAAAAATGAATTTCCGGAAATGCCGGAATTTATCCGAGACCGGATCAGGAGTCAGGTGGAGGAAGAATTGAAAAAGGAAACGGAAGACATAGAGAAGCGTAAGAAACCGCGTTTTATTAAACGAACAGCAGTTGTAGCCGCAGTTGTTCTGGCACTTTTTGGAATATCGCGGATTTCATTTGTTTCAAATGCAATGGATAAATTGATTCAGTACATTACCTATCGTTTTACCGTTACAAACGAAGACGGAACGAAGACAACTGTGGAAATGCAGGAGGACGCTATACAGCTTGCGGAGAATGTTCCGATGGAGAACTGTTATATGGATGACATGGTGCAGGCAGGGGAACAAATCGGTGTGAAGCTACTCGCATCCTCTGCGATGTATCAATATGAGGAATGTATCCGGTATACGCCGATTATCTCGGAAGAGGATGTGTTATTTGGTGTGATGCTGCAGGATCATTTTTATACTGTCGGTGATTTGAAGAATGTCAAGCTCTATCCGAAGACTACGGAGGAGAGTATTGATTTCATGACCTATGAGGCGGGGGCGAAATATCAGACACCGATTAGTATGCAAGTCACTGTTTGGACGAATCAGGATTCGAGTGCAGAATATGAGGAGGATGAACTTGGATATGCATCCCAAACCGTAAATGTCGATATGAAGGATGTTTCATCCGAAGCAGAGGTGTACACGATTCCTCAATTAAATGTGGATGCAGTTGTCTATACAGTATATACAGACGGCCCGATTGCATGGGGGATTGAGGAAGGAAGCATTAGGTGCACAAGTGCGTTTTTCGTGTATGAAGGCGTTGAGTATATTTATATGGGAGGTGTTTCACACGATACGATGAAGGAATTTTTAAATACGTTGGAATAATACGGATTAATATAAATTATATTTCATACAAAAAAAACGGGCGCTTACGAATTATTCGCAGGTGTCCGTTTTGTCTATAGATGTTTAAAAATGTTTTATTGTGCAACTACAGTTGCCGGTGCTTCATCAAATATAATGAATCCGTTTGATGCAAGACCGGATTCGGCGTCTCCATAACCGGCAACACCGCCCATGCCATCGGCATATCCTTTCTGTCCGTCCATGGTCAATTCGCACCATTGATGTGTGTTCTGGTTTTCATTTGCATGTGTCCAGGTATATCCCATATAGTCCAGAATTCTTCCGCATGCTCTTGTAGAACCGGAACATGTATAAACACCTTCTACAAATACACCATATGGAGAACGATAGTGTTTAGCGGGATCAGAACCGTAGGTGCATTTAGATGAATAATAGGCAGCAATACTTGCAGCTGCTGAGACGCGGTCCAAATCTGTTTTCAGAGATGTGTCATTCAGGATTTCATCTGCATACATCTTTGCAATTCCGTCAGCAATCATGGCCTGTTCAAATGTTTCGTTTAAGTAGTATTTGTGTTGTGATTCCAGGTTCAGATTCATACCGGTTGCACGATAGGTAGAACCGTCAGTTAAAGGAATATATACAACATAGTTCCCCTGTTCTTTTACAAGCTTTATAGTTACTGGTAAGTCGCTTTCATCCATGAGAGGTTTCTGTTTGTCTGAAGTGATGCCACCTATATTTTGGTTGAAGGAGTCTCCCTTCTTTACCAGGACAATCTGGATTGCTTCCAATCGCTTTGAAATACCGACAGTGCCGGAAGTTTCTCCATTTTTTGCCCAGCCGAGCCAGCCAAAGCTTTGTGCATGAACACGATAATAAATATCGAAGTTTTTCTCTAATTCGCCTGTGAGTCGGATTCTGATTGCTTCCAGTCGCTTAGCCTTTCCGGATGTTCCGGACATCTGACCATTGCTAACCCAATCCATCCATCCGTAGCTTTGTACGTGTGTCTGATATTCGATATTGCCATCATAGGAGTTATTCTGCAGATGAATAGTGATACCTTCCAGACGTTTGGATTGTCCGACTGTACCGGAAACGCCCCCGTTAGTTGCCCATTTGTTTTCCCAGCCATACGTCTGTCTGTGTACACGGTAAGCAAGTGTCGGTGTTTGCGTTTTATTTTTCGGAACGATTTTTACTTTTACTTCTTCCAGACGTTTTGCTTCGCCTGTTGTTCCGGCAAGCATGCCGTTTGATACCCAGCCCTGATTATCTCCATAAGTCTGGATGTGCACAGCGTAAAAAACATCATAGTGTTGTGCGAGTTCGCCTGTAAGCCGCATTTCAATGGCTTCCAGACGTTTTGCTTCACCAACGGTTCCTGCGGGACTTCCTGCATTTACCCAGCTTGTCCATCCGTATGTCTGGCGGTGAACACGGTATTGGAGTGTTCCGGAGTATCCGGTGTTGTTTTGAAGATTAATGGTTATGGATTCCACTCGTTTGCCTTGACCTCTTGTGCCGAGCGTGAGGACTCCATTTTGGTATTTGCCTTTTACATTTGCGAAGGTCTGGACATGTGCAATTCCGCTGAGTGAAATTGCATCGCCGGCTGCGTATACATGATAGTTTGGAATCATCAGGCAACAGATGATAAGTACGACAACCAGAAAATGGCTGCATCCCCGTGTAACTAAGTTGTTTTTCATACTATCTCTCCTTTGTATAGAATTTGTTGAATTTGACCACATACGTCAGATTCAGCACATATAGACATTATAGCAAGCGAATAGTTTGAAATCAACATATTATCGTTGTTTTGTAATAATCTGATAAATATAGATGTAAAAGGTGTAGTTTTATTTTAAAATTGTATGTGCACATATCGTGTGCAGGATTGTTATATATATGAGATCTCAGAGGAGGAACCATCATGAACGAAGTGAATGATTTAGCATGGTTCCGACGACCTGCCGCCGAGTAAAACGAGGGGGCGATACCCGATCATGAGGAACCATCATGAACGCGGGGGCGATACCCGATCACGAGGAACCATCTTATATTATAAGACAGGAGAATGCGACATTGAAGGAACATTTAATTTTGCAATTATATGATACATATGCGGAAAATGTCTATCGTCTGGCACTCAGTTATCTGGGACAGACGGCAGATGCGGAGGATATCGTGCAGAATGTTTTTCTAAAAATGCTACAGATTGAGCCACGTATTCCGCAGGGATGTGAAAAAGCATATCTGCTGACGATAGCTGCCAATATGTGTAAGAATCAGTTGAAGTCAGCTCATAGAAGGAAAGCTGTAAGCTTTGATGATTCAAAAGTAGAAACGGGTGAATGTGCGTATACGATGGATGAGGGCGATATTGTTGCCTGTATGCAGCAGCTACCGGAGAAATATCGCATAGCTATCCACCTGCATTATTACGAGGGCTATACATTTGAAGAGATTGCAGGGATGCTGCATATCAGCAAATCTGCGGTTTCCATGCGAGTCCACAGAGGGCGAGATGGCTTAAAGAAAATGTTGACAGAAGATTTTTGTTGGGAGGAATTGACATGAGAAATATATATAGTTTGAAAATGGGTGAAAAACATATGAACGCGGAACGAAAAAAGGAAATCCGGAAATATCTGGAGATGGAATGTGAAGAAAGTGCGGGTAGAAAAAGTGGACACGCAAAAACATTTCGCATGAAACCGGCGATTCTGGCTGCGGCATTTGCGCTTGTATTTGTAGTAGGCGGTTCCGTTGCCTTTGCGCATGGAAAGGATATTATGGAATGGATTCACGGACTTGGAAAAAATAGTGAGATTGCAGAGCAATATGTCATGACCGAGGTGGAGGCCGAGTATACGGAGGATATACCGTGGCTTACCTTGCAGGAAGCATATGTCGATGGCTGTATGCTGGTGTTTACAGCAAAACTTACAGAAGGATGTGAGGTTTTGCCACAGGATATATCTGACCATGCGATGATTAACGGTGTTGATTGTAGAACGGATCGGTTTGTAAGCCTTGGTGATGGGATGTATGAGGGTGTAATTTATGTGTCGGATGATTTGATTGGACAGGATTATTCCGGACAGAAACTTACGGTGGAGACAGAACTGTTTGTAGATCCGGAGCTTGTGGGAGCTAATCGAAAAAACTTTACATTTACGATTCCGGGTGACACGATGAATCTTGTACAAAAGTATGTAAGTGAACCGATTCCGCTTAACAGTACAGATGCAGATGGAAATGTGATTGTAGAGGGAAGCGTTATAGCGGAATATAAGATTGCACCATCCAGAATTTACATGACACTGACATTTACATGTACAGGAGAAAATGCGAAGGAGAATTTGAAGAAATATATCTATCCGGAGTGTGAATTTGATGTGACAAAAGAATATATTGATTATCTCGTGCAGGATGACAAAGGAAATCGGAGCGATATGGGGTATTATTGCTGGGGATGGAGCTATACAGACAAGGTCGAAACGGAAGAAGCCTGCAGTCAGGGGATTGAGATTGAATTTGACAGTTTTCCATGCGATTCCAAAACGATTACATTTATACCATATATCTATCATGTCGATGCGGATGGTAAGCCGATATTTGATGTGGATGACGATGGAAAAATTGTGATTGACGAAGCTGATATTTGCGAGGAGCGCGCATTTACAATTCCACTTGATTATCAAAATTGAATGTGATAGATTCCACACATGATAGTAAGAAAAGCTTCTTGGAGAAATCCAAGAAGCTTTTTTGAAATTAATCTTGACTGATATATCAATCTGATATATTATCCTATATATCAGATTGATATATAGGAGGAAAGATGTATGAAAAGACAAAAGGTAAGAAAGTTGATGTTAATCATTTCGTTGTTATTGTTTCCGGTTACAATATGGTATATGTCTCCATATTTGATTATTCAGGGGGCGATGGAAGGAATAGTCAATGGTAGTTTTATTGTTTTTGTTTCGATGTTGATTGGCTCTATCTTTTTTGGAAGACTGTTTTGTGGTTGGTTATGTCCGATGGGAGGGATGCAGGAATGTCTGACTGCCGTGAACGATAAGAATCCAAAACAGGGTTGGAGAAATAATATTAAATATGTGATATGGTTTTTATGGATTTTGACTGTCATTCTGTGTTATATTTTTAGAAAGAAAACAGTACATATTGATTTCTTTTATATGACTGACCACGGAATTTCAATTACAGAAATATATAATTATGTAATTTATTATGGAGTTATCTTTTTAGTTTTGATTCCTGCAGTGTTATGTGGTAAACGGGTATTTTGCCATTATTTCTGCTGGATGGCTCCATTTATGGTAATCGGAACAAAGCTTCGAAAAATTCTCCATTTGCCGGGCTTGCATGTTGTTGCGGATAGGAACAACTGTGTTTCCTGTGGTAAATGTAATAAGGTATGTCCGATGGGGATTGATGTATCCAAACAGGTGAGATGTGATAAGGAATTCGGCCCTGAGTGTATACAGTGTGGAGCCTGCGTGGATAACTGTCCCAAGAAGTCACTTGCATATCAATATTCTAGGAGTAAAAAATAGATGGCAAACAGCAAAAAGATGGATTATGTTCTGTTAGGTTTCTTAAGTCATGAACCGATGACAGGATACGAGATGAAAAAAAGACTTGATACAACTTTAAAATTCTTTTGGGGCGGAAGCTTTGGAAGCATTTATCCTACCTTAAACCAGCTTGAGAAAGAAGGAAAGGTGACAAAGGAGGATGTAAGCGAGAATGGACGTGAGAAGCTTGCCTATCGTATTACCGAGCAGGGACGCAAATCCTTGAAAGAATGGCTTGCCAAACCGGTGGAAAAAGACGAGCTGCGATATGAGACGTTGCTCAAGCTGTTTTTTGGAAATGAGATTGGTTTAGAAGGTGCATTCGAGCACATTGAGCGTTTTGAGGCGAAATGTCAGCATGAACTTATGGTACTTACTATGTTCAAGGAAAATCTTGCGCATATATTAGATGAGGATACACATAAGCATTATTATCTGACTGTTTTGTTCGGATGTAAAACATATGAGGCGTATTTGCAGTGGTGTAAAGAAGCTAAGGAACTGATTAAGGGGTGGAAAAAAGAATGAAGACAGCAATTATTTATTATTCGATGTTGGGAAATACAGAATATGTGGTTGAACAGATAAAGTCCTGTTTGGGCAACGCGCAGGATATTGATGTTATTCGAATTGAACCACAGAAGGCATACCCGGACAAAGGGGCAATGAAATTTTTTTGGGGTGGCAAGAGTGCGGTGATGGGAGAAAAACCAAAGCTTGTACCGTATGAATTTGATGTGGAAAAATATGACCGCATCATAGTAGGAACACCAGTATGGGCGTCTAACTTTGTTCCTCCGATTCGTACATTTCTACACGAAAATCCAAGCATATCAAAAAAGAAAATCGCTGCTTTTGCATGTTGTAGCGGTGACGGACAAAAAGCGCTTGACAGATTAAAAAAATATATTGATATCGAAGCATTTGTGTCCGAGCTTATTTTGATTGATCCAAAGGACAAGCCGGATGCGAAGAACAATGACAAGATAAAGACATTTTGTGATAAAATACATTAATTCGGAGAAACTTTGATTTTATTTATAAAACTTCATACCATTCACCACGTAAAAAAAGCATTTCACCACAGATTTGTGTGTGAGATGCTTTTTTGTTGTATGTTTAGCGCACAGAAAAACGAAAGGGATGAAACAGATGGGGAAAGAATCATTTTATAAGAAATGCATAGCAATTATACTGGTTGGCG
Organism: Wujia sp.; assembly: GCA_051879935.1. Lineage (GTDB taxonomy): Bacteria > Bacillota > Clostridia > Lachnospirales > Lachnospiraceae > Coprococcus_C. The sequence goes on along the minus strand of JBJEMZ010000106.1, from coordinate 1,315 downwards.
TTATGGCTTTAGCGATTGCCGGATGTGGAGCAGTGATTACTAAGGACGAAGGGACTATATCTTCTGAACAGACAACGCCGGCAAGCAATCAGGCTGATGTAGAAAATACAAACCAAGGGAATGAGAACCATGTAGAAAAAGAAATCCGGGCGCAGGATGATTTTTACGGATATGTAAATAAGGATACCTTACTTGGCTATACACTGGATTATCGAGATTCCGGAGCAGGTTATATGTATGAGATACAGGATGAGATTGATAAAGAAATCTATACTATGATTGAATCGATTTTGAATTCCAAGGAAATCTATGAAAAGGGAAGCAATGAGTGGGTTGTTCGTGAAACATATTATCAGATTAAGGAATATTTAAAGGATAAAAAAAGTAATGCAAAAAGTGATTATATAGAATTCGTAAAACAGGTGAATGAAATAGATAATCTGGACCAGGCATTTGCTATGTTTCGAGAATTGAAAGAACATTATGGTGTATTTGATATTATTCCGTTTGATGTAGAAGAGGATTATCGAAATAGTGAAAAATACGCCATCTATGTTTGGCAGAATACTTCATATCAGGATTATGATTTGAAGAGTATTTATGAAAACAATTCGACGAGAAAACAGGTAAAAAACTATGTAGTAGATATGCTTGTCATGAGCGGTAAGAGTGTAGAAGAGGCGGAAGTTTCTGCAGAGGATTTTTTGTACTATATCGCCGACGTGGCTTGCGAAACTGACTACTCGCTACAGGAGTCAGCCGGTTTTTATGATGACTTAAAATGTATGACAGATGAAGAACTTGACTGTCTTTTGGAAAATATATCGATGGCACAATTTGAGAAAGGTTTGAACTTAAACAATCCGGATAAAGTATGGTACATACAAGATGAAATTCAATTTGCAGCGACCATGAACATGTTCGATGAAGAAAACATAGAATTACTAAAGACATTTTTAATCTGTTCTTACACATATGAGTTTAACACATTTTTAATCGATGACTATCCGGTTTTAAATGCTTACACATCGGGATTTGATGAGAAAGATACTACTCTGGTTAATGAGTTGATGGTAAGAACACTTGGTACACAAATCAGTGAATTATATGCCAAGTATTATTTTACAGAAGAGATGGAAACACAATTACTTCGGATGAAACAGGATATCACGGTGGGATATGAACAGTTGATTTGTGAGGCAGACTGGATATCAGAGGAAGGTAAGAAGGGCCTGTTAGACAAATTACATAATATGAGATTTATATATGGGGGAGGAGAAAGTCAGATTCAAAAAAAGGACAATATAGCAATACT
>JBJEMZ010000105.1:3602-11591 GCA_051879935.1 Wujia sp. | reverse complement strand
TCCCGTGGTTGTATCCTTTCCATCCGAACATTCCTGCGCTTTTCCATAACACCCGATTATATCCTTTTTGGAAGCTTCCTCATAAAACGATGTCTGTTCAATCGCTTTTAAACCGAGCTCTGTCAGATTATGAAATTTTGCATCCGGATATTCCCGCAGAATATGTCCGAATGTATCTGCACCGGCATCTCCAAACCGCGCGGCATCCGGTGCCTCTCCGACGCCTGCGCTGTCAAGTACAATCCAAATTACTCTTTTCGCCATATAACCCTCCGGCATTACGCCTGTTTTTTATTTCTATGTACGAGGTAAAGCGGTAATGCCACAAACACGATACCACCCACGATATTTCCAAGCGTAACCGGTATCAGATTGTGTACAAAGAAATTGCCGATTGTCATCGTATCAAGCTGCTCCGTTGTCATACCTGCAAGAATAGCCGCATCGTAATATGCCTCTCCCTGCTTTGCGAGAATCCCTGCCGGAATATAATACATATTTGCCACGCAGTGCTCATAACCGCCTATCACGAATGCCCAGATTGGGAAGAAGCAGGCAAATATCTTGCCGATTCCATCCTGACACACACCTGCAAGCAAAACTGCAAGACATACGAGTATGTTACACATGATACCGGATGTAAATGCCTTCACAAAGCTTAAATTCATCTTGTTATATGCCGTTTTAATTGTTGCTGCGGCAAGCGCTCCGTTTCCGTAATCAAGCTGTCCGCACCGGTTCACAAGTACAACGATAATCAGCGCGCCAATCAGGTTACAGACAAACACGACTGCCAGCACCCGGATAAGCTGCAGTACCTTGATGCGTTTGTCAAATACGCCGAACGCTATCAGACAATCTCCCGTGAACAACTCCCCGCCTATCATAACAACCAGGATCAGACCAACCGGGAAGATGGCGCCTGCCAGACATTTCGCAAGTCCGGTATTCGCGATTCCGTAAGTTGCTGCGCTGCTGCTCGATGCGCCGATTGCGATAAATGCACCGGCAAGCATGCCGAGTATCAGAAGCTTCCCGAAGGTAAGCTTCGTTTTCTGCTCGTATACCTCCATATTACCTGCAATCAGCTCTGCTGTTTTTTTCGTTCCCATCTTATTATTTCCTCCTTGTATATCAAGTTCTGTTTATCCTGTCTGTTTCATAATTATATCGAAGCGGAATCAAGCGGCTCATTTAAAGCCTCCGTTCCGGGGAGCACAAATCTTCCCTGCTCCATAATGGCCGTTTTTGTTCCGTCTGTTTTTACTGCATAGATGCCGCCGATTTCCTCGTACGGTATTGTAATATCCGTGTGACAGTTAAAGTACGCCTTTGCGCGTTCCTCTTTATCCTCTGAATTCCGAAGACGAGAGCACTCATTTTCCTTCGCTATGATTTCCCGCCCATCCGGATTGTAAAGGCGGCTGTCCTCGCTGTAGCTGTAACACGTATCACCCACCGCAAAATGCGGGCCCATCTTCTCGACAATCAAGATCGGAAGCTTATATACGATATCATATTTGCCCGCCATCACATACGCCGTCGTGTTCGTGCCGATTGCAAACTCTCCAATCGGAAGCGTCTCATGGTGGAACAACAGATTTTCTTTGATAAATGCTTTGTTTTCTTCTTCTGTTTCAAAATTACGGCACGTATAGGAACTGATTCTTCCATCCTGAAATGTCAATTTCAAATCCGTATATTTCAGTTCATTTAGATATACCTGACTGACATGCAGTGTGCCACATGTACCGGTCAGAACCGGAGATGTAAACACCTCTCCAAGCGGAATATTCACATCCGCAAGACAATTTTCAAAATTCGTCTGTGTCTTCTTATCGATCGTGTGCAGCATAACCTTCATGTCCGTCTCGTTGCCGTTTGCACCGATGACATGCACATATTCCGCATCGTCGAGACAATCAATCATACACTGCTGTATTCCTTTATATTTCTCGTTGTCAAGGGTGTTGACCGCAACTACCGCATCAAAAATCTCCGGGAAATTATCCCCGATCTCCGGAATCGGATAAGCGATAATCGTAAAGCTGTACTGGTCGTGCGGGATATAACGGTTTGTAATCTCTGCGGATTTCGATGCATAGCTAACAGAAAGCTTCTGCTGCTTTTCCGAAAGCTTCCATACAGACTCCTTCGCCTGTGGTGTAAACGGTTCCTCACCGAACACCTCAATCACGGCAGGTCCGGCATAGACGCGCGCCGCCTCCTTATGCTGCTCATAGGTCGTCTCGATGACCTCGAGCTTCCGCTCCATAAATGCGCGGTCAAAAAATACCGCATCGTCACCTGCATGGTCATAATCATACTGCTTGTTGGCAGGTGTCCCCGCATATCCCGGTCGAAGCGTCTGCTTCCGGTTGATACGGCTCGTTGGATAACGAAACAGAATCGGCGTAAGTCCCGCCTTCTCAAACTGTCTTATGGCTGCCTTCACCATACGCTCCTGCCCGATGGCATACCGGATATTCACCGTTTTCTTCGGGCGTATATCGATACGCATCGTCTCGAACCCTTTGATAAACCCCTGCACATAGGTCGTTGCCAGTGCCTCGATTTTCTCTTCGGAAAGGGTTGCCATATAGCGTGAAGTCTCGATTTCATTCCGTTCGATATATTCCCCGTATGCATACAGATAAGATACATCATTCAAATCACGGTTCATAATGATATCATATGCAAAATGATCTTCACTCGTAACTGTATCGCAAATCCGCTTTGCCACAAGCACATCCGCATAATCATACATGTAATAATAGATCACTTCCCGAATTTCCTTTTCATTGACCGGCTGTGCCAATTCCTCGACACCGCTTGTATAGAAAAGGCCGTATATCTCCAAAAATAACTCCAACAGAGAAGTAAATGCCAAAGTCTGATGTTCATAAGCATACGGAATCAGCGAGCGTATCTCCGCATAGAGCATACACAACAGCTTTCCGTAGGCTTCACCAAGCTGTGCCACCGCATAGGACGGATTTGCAAAGCTTTCCGCATAATGCTCCGGCAGTATATCCTCATAGAGATTCTGGTTGATCATCTGAAGCTGTGAAAGTGTCGGTTCCGCCTCCCCGGGCACAGACAACAATGTCTCGATATCATACACATATAAGATAAAATCCGCCACACAGTCAAAATATGCTTTGAGTGCATCCGCCTGTGTATAAAGGCGCCCTAGCTGCTCACCCCACACCAAGCTGTCATCTTCTTTTATTTCACTGATTCTTGCAATCGCTAATTCTTTTCTTTCCTGTAACGCTGCATCCTCCAAAAGTCCATCCTCCTGTTTTTACGATTATATGGCACCAAGTATTATAATAGCCACCGGAATGAAAAATGATACAAGATTCATCCACACGGATACCCGTTTTCCGCGCACACCGCCCTTTTGCGACTTTAGGCCAAAGCGGGCAAACACTTCTCCCACCACCGAAAGCAGCATCGCACACACATACAGCATGCCGAACACCTCCGGCACATGCCCTGCCGATGCAATACTTGCGATAATACCGGCAATCTCGATGATGAGTGCAACCGCACTCATGCAATACGCAATAATCGTATCGCCGGCAAAGGATGAATCTGTAAAATAATAGCGTCTTTTCTTAAATAAACTCATCGTTACTTCACGCAGCCAATCAGTTCGTGAATATCCTCCACGCCGTTTGTCCGCATATATTCCTCAATTCCTTCTATAATTTCAATCGTCGCATACGGGTTGGTAAAATTCGCCGTTCCGACTGCAACCGCGGTCGCACCCACCATAAGAAACTCCAATGCATCCTCCGCACACATGACACCGCCCATGGCAATAATCGGAAGGGATACTGCATTCGCAACCTGGTATACCATCCGAACCGCAATCGGATGAATCGCAGGGCCTGATACACCGGCTGTTTTATTTGCAACGGCAAATGTCCGTTTTTTCACGTCTATCTTCATTCCGGTCAGCGTATTAATCAGGGAAAGTGCATCCGTGCCGGCTGCCTCCGCTGCCCTTGCCATCTCTGTGATATCCGTTACATTTGGGGACAGCTTCATGATGATTGGCTGCTTTGCCTTCGCCTTGATGGCCTTTGTGATATCAAACAGGGCCTTCGGATCCTGCCCAAAGGCAATACCGCCTTCCTTCACATTCGGACAGGAGACATTGATTTCCAGCAGATCCACCGGCTCATCCGCAAGTCGCTCCACAACCTCTAAGTAATCCTCCGTGCTCTTTCCGCACACGTTGACGATGATTTTTGTATCCTTCGTCCGAAGAAACGGAATATCCCGTTTTACAAATGTATCAATGCCCGGATTTTGCAGTCCGATGGCATTCATCATACCTCCATAGGTTTCCGCAACACGCGGAGTCGGATTCCCCGGCCACGGAACATTGGCAACACCCTTTGTCGTCACTGCACCGAGACGGTTCAAATCTACAAACTCATCATACTCCATACCGGAGCCGAATGTTCCGGATGCCACCGTAATCGGGTTTTTCATCTCCACCCCGGCAATCGTAACCTTTGTATTCATTACAGCTCCACCTCCTCAGCCAAAAAGACCGGTCCATCCTTACATACACGCTTATTTTTTACCTGTGAATGTTCGTCTACATCCTTTGATTTGCATACACATGCAAGGCAGGCACCTACACCGCACGCCATGCGTTCTTCCAGCGAAAGCTGTGCCTCTATATGATTTGCAAGTGCATACTCCTTGATTGCGCGAAGCATCGGCGTCGGGCCACAGGCGTAAATCACATCGCCTGTAATCTGATACTCCCGTATCGCATCCATAACCGTACCCTTTACACCAATCGAACCGTTGTCACTGGATTTATATACATTGCCATAAGGTACAAATTCCTCTGACAAAAATTCCTCATCCCGAAAACCGAGCACGATGGACTTTTCGCATTCAAGCTCCTTTGCAAGCTGCAGCATCGGCGGGATACCGATTCCTCCACCGATCAAAATCGCTTTTTTATCTTTCTTCGTAAAACCGTTTCCGAGCGGTCCTAAAATCGAAACGGTATGTCCGGCACAAAGTCTGGAAAACTCTTCCGTTCCCTTACCTGCAATCCGGTAAACGATGCGAAGTGTACCTGCCGCCTTATCAATCTCGCAGAGACTAATCGGGCGCGGAAGCAGCTTGCTCCCGTCCGCCGAATATAAATCGATAAACTGTCCCGGCACTGCCTGCGCAGCAATCGGTTCTGCCTGAAGTACCATCGAAAAAATATCTGTTGCAATATTATCCTGTCTGATAATCTCTGCCTGTATCTTAACCTTTCCCATATGAACTCCTTTTACACGTGCTTTGCTCTTGCACCGTTAATGTCTGCAATCATATCCTTCACTGCCTGACGGCTTGCCTCCGCATATCCCTCCGCACCAAAGGAAGCATATTTCTCCTGCTTATACGCAGCGATGATTCCACGGGAGGAATTGACAATCGCGCCAAGTCCGTCTGCATTGAAATAATGTACGAGATCCTCTGCTTTACCGCCCTGTGCACCATAACCCGGCACAAGAATGTAGGTGTTCGGCATAAGCTTGCGGAGCACCTTTCCCATCTCCGGATAGGTTGCTCCAACGACACATCCCACATTGCTGTAAGCGCCATCCATACTCTGCTCGCCCCACTCAACTACCTTCTTTGCCACAAGCTCATAAAGCGGTTTGTCGCCGACCATCTGATCCTGAAACTCTCCGGATGACGGATTGGAAGTCTTAACCAGTACGAAAATACCCTTATCATATTCGTTGCAGACATCAACGAACGGTTTCACACCATCTGTACCGAGATACGGATTCACCGTTACAAAATCCTCGTCAAAGCCTGCGTATGCATTGCTTCCGACCTGCACCTTTCCGAGATGTCCGATGGCGTAAGCGGTGGAAGTGGAACCGATGTCTCCACGCTTGATATCGCCGATAACAACAAGCCCTTTTTCCTTCGCGTATGCGCATGTCTTATGATAGGCGATGAGTCCCTCAATTCCAAACTGCTCATACATGGCAATCTGCGGTTTTACCGCCGGAATCAGATCATAGGTGCTATCAATAATGCCTTTATTGTATTCAATAATTGCCTCCGCTGTTCCCTTCAATGTCTCTCCGTACTCCGCAAACGCACGCTTTTGTATATGCTCCGGCACGTATGCAAGCATCGGGTCAAGTCCGACAACGATCGGTGCATCCTTCTCTTCAATATTTGCAATCAGCTGCTTCATCATAATGGTAGTTCCTCCTGTTATCTCCTAATTATCTATGATACATCCGTTGTAGCGGAGCTCTCCGTCCACAATGGTCGTCTTTACTTTTCCGACTAATGTCTGACCGATATACGGTGTGTTGTGACCCTTGGATTCAAATGTTACCGGGTCCACCGTCCAGGTTTCTGCCGGATCAAATATGACAATATCCGCTTTCGCCCCCGGTGTCAGCCTTCCGTACTGGTCATCAATGCCGATGATTTTTGCCGGGTTGTAGCTCATCTTCTCCGCCATATCCATAATATCCATCAGTCCCGGTGCCACAAGTGCCGTATAGGTAAGTGCCGCCGATGTCTCAAGCCCTACAATGCCAAAAGGTGCCTTGTCAAAATACTGCGCCTTTTCCTCCGCGGAATGTGGTGCATGATCCGTCGAAATTGCTGTCATCGTATTGTCTGTAAGCCCTTCAATCAATGCTTTTACATCCTGTTCCGTCCGAAGCGGCGGATTCATCTTGTAATTGCTGTCCGGCTCCTTGATATCTGCGTCTGTCAATGTGAAATGATGCGGACATACCTCTGCTGTCACATCTGCGCCGAGCCGTTTTGCCATCCGCATAAGCTCCACGGTTCCAATGGTCGAACAATGGCAAAGATGCAGCTTCGCACCTGTCTCATGTGCCAGGAATATATCTCTTGCTGTGATCACATCCTCCACGGAATTCGGGATACCTGCCACCTGATATTTTTCAGATGCAACACCTTCATTTAACACACCGTCCCCTACAAGCACCTTATCCTCGCAGTGCGCCATAACCAGTGCGCCAAGCTTTGCCGCCTCCTGCATCGCTTTTCTGTACAGACGGATATCCATAACACTTTTCCCGTCCTCCGAAAATGCAACTGCGCCAGCCTCATGCATTGCCTGCATGTCGACAAGCTCTTTTCCTTCCATGCCCTTCGTGATGCTCGAAAGCTGTTTTACATGTACATAGGCATCCTCGGCACGTGTCAGGATATCCCGCAGAACCTCCACATTATCCACGACCGGTTTTGTGTTTGGCATGGCACATATCGTTGTAACACCTCCTGCCGCTGCTGCACGGGAACCGGTGATGATATCCTCCTTATACGTAAGTCCGGGATCCCGCAGATGCACATGCAGGTCAACAAATCCCGGCATCACATACCTATTACTTGCATCAATCACAAGATGTCCGCTTGCCATCGCCTCCTTGCAGTCGGCTGCTTCTCCTTTACTTCTCACATATATTTTCTTGATACGATCCTGTTCAATCTCCACATCCGCAATCTCATGAATTCCGGACGCGGGATCTACAACATGTCCGTTTGCAATTAACACTTCTTCGTTTCCTCCTGTTTAATATTAAATCATTCCCCAGCAATTGTGAAACATTAAAATACATCAGAAGAGTTGTCCCGAATGCACATTTTCACGTAGACACACTTCCGTTCTAAAAACACGTAGCGGATACTAAACTCCTCGGGAACCCCGTGATTCATAATCGCCTGCGGCGATACGCGGGGCTACATAACGACAATTCTGCGAATTGTCGTCACATGTCGTTAAGTACCAACGTGTTTTTAACGGTCTACTTAGAAATTGTGCATTCTGTCCAACTCATATAAACTATATTAGTTTCACAATTGCCTGCAATATTATTTTGTCATAGATACAACAGTCTGAAACTCACACTTTACGCTTTCCTTGTACAGCATGTAGAATAAGAGTTCCATGTGCTG
>JBJEMZ010000105.1:0-3502 GCA_051879935.1 Wujia sp. | reverse complement strand
TCTGTCCGGCGAGCAGGAACTCCCGGTATTGAAAAAATCTTGAAAGCTGCATCACCTTGCGCACATACAGACGGTACAGTCTCCCTTCCTCCCCGGAAAACCGCGCCATGATTTCCTTTTCCCGTCCCGGCTTATAGACGCTGTCTCCGGTCTGCATTTTTGTTTTCGCTACCTCTTTCGAACATTGCAGACGCGCATCGAACAGTTCGCGCATCGCATCATCAATTTTATTGATTTCCTTTCGTATCTCCTGTAATTCCATCCTATCGATTTTTACCTTTCCGTATGTTTACACAATCATTTTCTATTCTATCATAAATGAAACAAAATTGAAACCTACATTACTAGAAATTAACAGCATATCCAATCAAATTTTTCCCATACTATTTTTAATCAAAAGCAAGATTTTATGAGATGAGAGGAAATACATTATGAGCGAACAGGCACAAAAAAAGAATACGATTTATATTTCTCTCGAGCCAAGCATTATGGTTACATCGAAGAATGTACACATCGGGGATATCGCATCCGTATTTTGCAGCGACCCGGCGGTCACACACGCGGTAAGCAAAATCGAACTATTTACCTTCACCGAGTCCGAGCAGGGACAGATGGTCGTAAACGCCATTGCGATTATTCAGGAAATCCAAAAGCAGTTCAAGGAGGCTCTGATTCAAAATATAGCCGGTCCGGAGACAGTCGTTTATTACCGGAATCTGTCCTCCACCCGCAAACGGCAGGGACTTTACAAGTCGATTTTTCTGATGCTGCTTGCATTTTTTGGAACCGCATATTCCATTATGTCTTACAACGGGGATGTCGGTGCGGTTGATCTGCTGCAGGATTTGTATTTCATGTTTACCGGCATGCATGCTGAAAACGGGACAACCGGCTATACCTTTGGAATTTTATCCTACTGTCTCGGTTTATTTCTTGGCATGCTTGTATTTTTCAATCATGGAATCAACCATAAAGAGACAGATGATCCGACTCCGCTTCAGGTACAGATGCGTCTGTATGAACGCGATGTCAATGACACGATTGTCGTAGACAGTACAAGGAAAGGAAAAAGCTTCGATGTTGATTAAAAATATTGCCTACTGTTTATTCTGCGCTTGTGCGGGCAGCGCAATTTCCGCGGGGTATGTCGCATTTATCACAATGCTCGGCGTATTTGATAAGCTGACGGAACAGACAAAATCCGGAAAATACATCTACGCCATTGAGTCGCTTGTTATTGCAGGTGTGTCGGCGGGTAATGCAATCTGGCTTTTTTGTGTGAAAATACCAATCGGGCCATTTGCATTTGCAGCATTCAATCTGTTTGGCGGCATCTTTGTCGGATGCCTGGCAGGCGCTTTGGCAGAAACCCTGAAAATCATGCCGATTGTTTCAAGGCGGCTTTCGGTTCGAAAGCTCCTGCCCTATGTAATCGCCGCCGCTGCACTGGGAAAAGGGCTCGGCTGTGCATGGCAGCTCATCTTCTTCCCGTCATAGATTAGATTCTGACAGAGAACAAAAGATATGATTCAATTATAGCATGTCAAGGAGGTCTATCATGAAGGTTAAACAAAATGATCAGGATTACAATCGTTATGTGGAAGCAATTACCCCGAAACATAGTTGCCCAAAAAACTGTTTCCACGCTTTTTTAGTCGGAGGTGCCATCTGCACACTCGGGCAGATTATCTACAATTTCCTGACGGAGCAATTTTCTTACAAGGAAGCGGATGCCATGAGCGCCTGTTCCCTGATTTTAGTATTGTTATCCGTTTTACTGACCGGTTTTAATCTGTACAAACCCATTGCAAAATACGGCGGTGCCGGTGCTTTAGTCCCGATAACCGGATTTGCAAACTCGGTAGCCGCACCGACCATTGAGTACAAAAAAGAAGGCGAAGTATTCGGAAAAGGTGTCAAAGTATTCACAATCGCCGGTCCGGTCATCCTGTTTGGTATCGTTGTCAGCTTTGTTGCAGGTCTTATCTACTGGATTTATCAATTGATCTGAGAAAGGAATACACTATGAAACAAGGACAAAACAATCAGGCACAATCACAAAAGCAAGCAGTCGGAAAACAAACTATAAAGTTCCAATGCCCGCCTGCCATATTAAGCCGGGCATCCGTTGTCGGCGAGATGGAAGGACAGGGACCACTCTCCTCCTATTTCGACCAGATTGAGACTGATCCCGCATTTGGCAAGCAGTCCTGGGAGGAAGGAGAATCCGAAATGGTTCGCCGAGCCGTTCAGACTGCCATCACCAAATCCGGTATCGATAAATCTGAAATCCGGTATCTGTTCGGTGGAGATCTGCTCGGGCAATTAATCGGTTCCACATTTGGATTAAAGGAATTCCAGATTCCTGTCTTCGGTCTGTACGGAGCCTGTTCCACCTGTGGAGAAGCGCTCTCTCTGGCCGCCATGACGGTAAGTGCCGGATATGCAAACCACGTCATCGCTGTTACCAGCAGCCATTTCGGCGGAGCAGAAAAGCAGTTCCGTTTTCCGCTTGAATACGGGAACCAGCGTCCGCTTTCTGCAACCTGGACTGTTACCGGAAGCGGTGCTTTTCTCGTTTCAGCTACCAGCATGTCACAGCCGATGCACGAATATCCGCTCATCACCTCTGTGACAACCGGAAAAATCGTAGACTATGGTGTCCGGGACAATATGAATATGGGAGCCTGCATGGCACCTGCAGCCGCAGATGTCATCTACCAGTGTCTGGAAGATCTGTCTGTCAAGCCTACCTATTTTGACAAGATTATAACCGGAGACCTCGGAAAAGTCGGAAGTGAGATATTAATCAAGCTTCTGCGGGACAACGATTATGACATCGAAGGACAGCATATGGACTGCGGTGTTGAAATATTCAACAACGAAGAGCAGGATACGCATAGCGGCGGAAGCGGCTGTGGCTGTGCAGCTGTCACACTTGCCGGTTTTATCCTGCATCAGCTTGACGTACAGCAATGGAAACGCATTCTGTTTGTACCGACCGGTGCACTTCTCTCGACTGTCAGCTTCAATGAGGGACAGACAATCCCGGGCATCGCACATGCAGTCGTCATAGAAAAAAAGTAAAGGAGATTTATACATGGACTATATAAAAGCATTTGTCATCGGCGGTATCATATGTATACTCGCTCAGATTCTTATGGATACAACCAAACTGATGCCCGGCCGGGTTATGGTTATTTTGGTTTGTACCGGCGTCATACTCGGCGCTGTCGGTATCTACGAACCATTTATGGATTATGCAGGCGCCGGGGCATTCGTTCCGCTGACAGGGTTTGGCTACAATCTTTGGAAGGGAATCAAGGATGCCGTTGACTCTGACGGATTCCTCGGATTGTTCCGCGGTGGCTTTAAAATGGCAGCCGTCGGAACATCCTCAGCACTTATATTTTCTTACTTTGCATCTCTCGTATTCTCACCGAAAATGCCGAAAAACTAAATCGCATATCATAAAAAAAGAAGTATCCGGGTAATATCTCCC
>JBJEMZ010000104.1:0-11661 GCA_051879935.1 Wujia sp. | reverse complement strand
GCCACAGGCAGCGCCGATGCCGGAAGCACCGAAGCCACAGGCAGCACCGATGCCGCAGACGGTTGTAATGCCGAAAGCGCCGATGCCACCACAGGGAATGCCGGTGCCACCGCAGATGCAGAAACCACAGGGAGCACCGATGCCACCACAGGGAATGCCGGTGCCACCGCAGATGCAGAAGCCACAGGCAGCACCGATACCGGAAGCACCAAAACCACAGGGAGCACCTATGCCGCAGACGGTTGTAATGCCGAAAGCGCCGATGCCGCCACAGGGAATGCCGGGAATGATGGAAATGACAAAGGGTAATCTGGTGGGGCAGCTTGGAACAAAACCGATTCCGCACTTAGTGCGTAAATCGACCGGAGAGATTATTAACATTACAAAGCCGGAATTTGTTGTAGGAAAATCAAAGACAAAGGCGGATTATGCCATTGCAAACAACAGTGCAATCAGTCGTGAACATTGCATTATTGTTCAGAGAGATGGTGTAAACTATATAAAGGATAACAACTCCACAAACCATACTTATGTGAATGGCGTGGAACTTCAGCCGGGTAAGGAAGTTCTTTTGAAACATAAGACAGACATACGAATGGGTGATGAGGAATTTACATTCCTCTTGAGAAAAGGAGATTAAGGATGGAATACATAGCGTCTTATCATACCGATGTAGGAACAAGAAAAGAGACAAATCAGGATTCGCTTGCTATAAAGGTTGTCAATACACAAGTTGGGAATGTTGCATTTGCAATAGTGTGTGACGGCATGGGAGGACTTGCAAAAGGCGAGGTGGCAAGCAAAGAAGTAATTATGGCGTTTTGCGACTGGTTTGACAATATATTGGTTGACAGTATACAAGACGGTACATTTACAGAGGACATGCTCGTAAAACAGTGGGATGATATTATTCAGACACAAAATCGTCGTCTGGGGGCATATGGAGCAGAAAATCATCTCCAGCTTGGAACAACGGTTTCGGCAATATTGATGTGCAAAGATCAGTATTATATTGTTCATGTAGGTGATAGCCGTGTCTATGAAATTACAGGCGTTGCCAGACAGCTTACAAATGATCAGACGCTGATTGCAAGAGAGATTGCCGAGGGGAGACTGACACCGGAGCAGGCCAAGACAGATCCAAGAAGAAGCGTACTGTTACAGTGTGTGGGCGCTTCGGCGATTGTTGAACCGGAATTTACGAAAGGAACAATTACGAGAAATGCGGTTTATATGCTGTGTTCGGACGGCTTCCGGCATGTGATAACACCGGAAGAAATGGTAGAAAAAATCGGGCCTGTCGCTGCTTCTGATGAAGAAAAGATGAAGTATGGAGCAATTTATCTGACAGAGCTTGTTAAAAATCGTGGAGAAAGAGACAATATTACGGTTGCGATGATTCGAACAATATAAAATCGTAACTGTAGGAATGGGAATGTAGAACAGAAAGGGTTTGCCATGACGAAGGAAGGAACCGTATTAGACGGAAAATATGAAATATTGGCAGAAGTAGGACGTGGAGGCATGTCCATCGTATACCTTGCCCGAGATAAGCGATTGAATAAGCAGTGGGCGGTTAAGGAGATTAAAAACGACGGAAAGAAATCTGCGAAAACTTTGCTGAAGGGCTTGGAGCGTGAAGCAAACATCCTGAAGAATGTGGATCATCCGGTTTTGCCGAGGATTGTAGATATCATCAATCAGGACGGAACAATCTATGTTGTTATGGATTATATCGAAGGTGATACAATTCAGGATCGATTGAGAAAAGAGGGTGCGCAGCCACAGGAGTTAGTTGTAGAGTGGGGTCTGCAATTGGCAAGTGCGCTTGATTATTTGCACAATATGAATCCACCGGTTATTTATCGAGACATGAAACCTTCCAATGTCATGATTAAACCGGAGGGCGGAGTAAAGCTGATTGACTTTGGTACAGCCAAAGAGTATAAGATTGAAAACAATGCAGATACAACAGCGCTTGGAACAAGAGGTTACGCGGCTCCGGAACAGTTTGGTGATTCAAAGGGACGCGGAATATATAAGACGGATGCTCGAACGGACATCTACAATCTCGGTGCTACCATGTACCATATTGTAACGGGTAAAAACCCGTGTGAACCACCGTATGTGATGAAACCGATTCGTGAGTGGAATCCGACACTCTCGTCCGGTCTTGAAAAAATTATTTTAAAATGTACGCAGGCGGACCCGAATGACCGATATCAGAATTGTACTGAGCTTATGTATGCGTTGAATCATTATACGGAGCTTGATGACAGTTACAAAAAGAAGAATAAGAAAAAACTTGCTGCGTTCATAACGACTGCAGCACTTACGATAGTGGCCGGAATCACTGCCGGAATAGGCTTTGCCGGTATACAGAAGATAAAAAGTGAAAATTATAGTAAATACATAGAAAATGGAATAGACTTATGCAGGCAAGAAAAATATGATGCTGCGACAAAAGAATTCAGGAAAGCAATTGAACTGGATGGTTCAGAGGCGAAAGCATATGAGAAATATATACAGACATATGTAGATGCAACAAAAAAGGCGGAGGCAAAAGGCGAGGAATCAGATTTAAATCTTGATGATGCGTTGACGCTTGTTTCAAATCGTATCAGCAACAAGTATGATGGGGTAGATAAAAACAGTGAAGTTCTGTATTATCTGGCACTTACCTATTTTGAAGAGCAACGGTCTTACAGTGAGGCGGCAAAGTATTTTGGTATGATTGATGAGGATGATGAGCGATACGGAAAACTTGCAAAATTCTACAAATCCATTGCGGAGCTTCGTTCGGACAGTACATCAGATGCCTCCGAATTGATGGAGGAAGTTAATAATTTTGTAGAATATAATCAGAGTCATATTACAAATGAGGAAGAAAGGAAGTTTATAAATTATCGTATTATCGGTGAAATTTACAGCGCAAATGCAAGCAAGATGTTAGATGAGAGTATAACAGGTCATGCATGTGAGGTTATGGAACAGGCTCTTGATGATCTGGAAGAGTACAGAGAATTCATAGAGAGTAAATACAATGATGAAAGTTCATCAGACGAAAAACGTATAAAAGATGAAAAGCTTGCTGAAATCATGGATTTGAATTATCGTTATGATGATTATCTAATCGTGTTATATGAGCAGCTTGCAAAGGAAAAGGATTCGACAACGAATTATGCTGCTGCAATCAGCTATTGTGATGATTACATCGGAATTTTGAAGATGAAGGTGGATGCAGACCCGTCGATAAGTCTTGGAGGTTCATCATCAAATGCCTATAATCAGTCTTATTACAATAAGATGATGACAAAAGCGAGATGCTATGATGCACAGGGCAAGACAGAGGAGGCACTTGACGTCTATAAGGAAGCCGAAAAGGTGTTTGGTACCAAAAACGAGTGGAGTGATAATGTTTATGCAGAACACCTTGATTACCTGTACCGGCTTTGCGAGGATCAGGAACAGGATCCGAGAAAGTGGACATCCAAAATACCGGCTTTGACCACTGAACTGATTGCAGTATACGATGACGGAAGTAACGTAGTCGGTATTGAGAGTAATAAAACCTGGTATAAGCGAAAAGATATACTTATCATGCTTAAGAGTGGCGATTACGATACCGGAGAAGATGCGGACGAATCAGAGGAAAACAGTACAGAAGCGGATGAATCGGAATCTGCACAGATGGGAGAGTGATAGGCATGGAAAACGTATATAAAATATGTTTCTACGGCGGTTTGATACTGGCAATTCTCTTCCTGATTGCAACAATAGTACTGTTCGTGGTATTAAAAATTCCGAAAGTAATCGGTGATTTGACCGGTAGTACAGCGCGGAAGACGATGAAGGAAATGAAGGAAGGAACTGTTACAACCGGAGGCGTCGCAAAGAAAGAGCAAGAAAAGTACTACAATATGGGTACCGGTAAGATTACCGTTAAAGAGTCTAAATCCTCAATGGAAGAGAGAAGACAAAGCGGTAATGATTCCACGGAGCTGCTCGGAGATGGCGAAAACGTTGAAAGAGATGAGGATGCAACGGATATCCTTCGTCCGGGCATGGATGATTACAAGTTAAATGTCGGAGAGGAAACAGAGGTGCTGAGTGGAGCAGATGAAACGGACGAGGAGGCAACCGATGTTCTGCATACCGGCGATGATGGTGAGACCGATGTACTGGCAACCGATACGGTCGGTGACGATGGCGAGACAGACGTACTGACAACCGATACAGTCGGTGATGATGGTGAGACAGATGTATTGACAACTGATACAGTCGGTGACGATGATGATACAGATGTACTGACAAGCGATACGGTTGGCGACGATGGTGATACAGATGTGTTGACAACCGACATGGAAGACGAGGGTGCAACGGACATCCTTCGTGAGGATGATACAGAAGATGCAACTGACATTCTGCGCGAGGACGATGATGAGGAAGGAACAAGCGTACTTTCATCGAATATGACAAGTGCACTAGCCAAAAAAGTAAAAGTGATTTATAATATCGTCGAGGTTCATTCGGACGAAAGTATAGACATAATGTAAGAAGGAGATGAAAAAACATGAAAAATCACAAAATTACGAAAGGAAATAAGCGACCAATAAAAAAGCTCATAGCATTATGGGTTGTTTTGGCAATGCTTGTCGTTCCGTTTGCGAGTCATGTCGGGCAAAAGCAAGGCTCCAAGGCTGAGGGGGCTGCCGGTACGATACCGACCTCTGTAACATCAAGTAAGCAGGAAATAAAAAAAGATATCAACCTGTCGGTTCGGGCTGATGCAAACGGGGATATCATATCCGGAAAAGGTTCGGATTCGGTTGTACTGCTTAACAATGCGCAGATATATAAGTATAAATTAATGAGCGTGAAATGGAATAATGCTGACTTATCATCATCTGATAAAGTTGTGATAAGACACTTCCAGTTGGACGAAACGGTGCCTGAAACTGAAGAGGTAGCAGGTGTGCCGGATGATTCATCTGTTATTGATATTACCGGCATAATTGGTGCGGGTGATTATACGGGGCTAGATGAAAGTGGAGCATATGGAATCTACATAAGAAAACATGCAGAGACCGAAGGACAGGTAGAGAAATACCAGCTGGTATATACAATAAAAATAGATTATAAAGCTTCTGCGTTTACGGCGGAAGATGGTATTTATTATAATGGTACGTTGAAGCAGGAGGGTGACTATGTAGGCGACTCAACTATCGTGCTCAGCAATGCTAACGTTTCTCCTACGTTTAAGAATGCAACACTTAAGTATTATATGAAGGAACAAACGGAAGCTGAAACAGCAGATTTTACGACTGTCACCAATTATACTACTGTTAATAATATAAGTACATCTACATATAATGGGAAAAAGGTGTATGCGTATGCAGCGCTTATTTCAAATGAGACGACAAATCGTGTGCTTGAGTATAAGTCGCTTGGGTATGTAAATGTAAGTAATGATACGACAGCACCGACGGTTACATGTGATTCGGTGGAATATTTAGACAACGCAACATATAAGTTGATAAGTACAGATAGTACTCATTATGACTCAAATAATAAAATCTATTATGGCGTTAGTAGTAAATACAAGTATACGTTAACCATTAAAGATGAGGCATCTGCAAATGGTGAAATAGCATCCGGAATTAAGACGGTAACGGCAAAATTTACCGGAAGTGATGAAGCTGTTACAATAACAAACTCCCCTCTTGGAAGTGATACATATATAATTGAATTACCATCCGATAAAGCAAATGGTGAAACAATTAGAGTTACCGTAAAAGATAACATTGGGCATGAGAATTATATTGACTTAACCAAGATCAAATATGTATCAGAATCTATAACGGTGTCGAATATAAAGTTCCTGGAAGACGGAGATTATTGGGATGCTGAATCAAAAAAATATATTAAAGAACAAAAAACATTACAGATACAATTATCTTCTACAACACTAATTGATGATATGCGGGTAGTGTATACGGAAGATGCAGATTCAAAGGTTTTTGAGTCTGAAGAATGTACGTCTGAAAACGAGAGAGTAAATAGAACAAGAAAAGTAACGGCAAAATTTGAAGTACCGGCTGATGTCGATTTGGAAAACAGCAAATTATATAGTGGTTTGAAGATACAAGTAAAGAAAAATGGTGCATCAACGTTTGTAGATGTAACAGGTGGTGCGATGGCAGACATTATATATGACAAAGATGCACCTGATGTAACATTAGCAAAAATTCAGATAAGTAAGGATGGCGGTACTTCTTGGGAAGCAGACACAAATGACTGGATAGCAGCAATTGGAACAGATGTGACAACCGAGTTAAACTATAAATATCGTTATGTAGTAACTGCTACCGATATTGGTGGAAGTGGTGTTGGAAAAGTATATTGTAATGATATGGAAATGACTTATGATGCCGATTTGGATGCATATGTACGTGTGGTTCCTGAACTTGATGCAGGGCAAGAATATATAGGAAGTATTTATGCAAAAGATAAGGCAGGAAATCCATCACGAAGGATGTCATTCCGAAAAATTATTGGAATTGATCCGGAGTTGAATTTCGGAGGACTTGAGATAAAGGATGCGAACAATAATGTTGTAACTTCGCAATTTGGACATGGCAACACAAAATATGTAAATGAACAACATAAATTGTCAATTTCCGTATCCTCCGCATTTGAGATTGAAGAAGTATGGTTATATGGTGATGGAGGGTACGCAAAGAAAGCAACCTTGCCGGCGCAGGTAAAGAATGAGCAGACAAATAACCGATATATTGTTACGGTTACATTTGATCTTCCTGAAAATACAGATTTGAATTCAGTATTAAACAATATGTATCTTTTTGCAAAAGATAAACATGGGGCAACCAAGTATTATCCGGATTATCCGGGCTGGGGGCAGCGACAGTATATTGGAAATATATTATATGATCTTAATTCTCCGGAATTAATAGTATCACCGACACCGGATACAATATGGCGTACGAGCTATTCATTGGGGTACACGATACAGTCTGGTCCAACACTTGACACGCCGGTAGAGGAGTCCCCATTAATGGAGGTTGCGTATTCTTTTACGGATTATAACGAAAATAAGAATACGAATGCCCCAGAGATATCAGTGAATGGAACGCAAACAAGTGTTTCCGGTACTTTGGATATTCCGGAGTCAACAAGCCTAGATGGTACAAAGGTATCTTTTGTGGCAACGGATAAGAGTGGTAATAGTCTTTCCGGTGTAACATCATATAGAATTAGGGTTGATAATACGCCACCAGATATTAAAGAGCTTCAAGTAAACGGCAATTCACATCCATCGAAACCGTTTGAGGGAGATGTTTTGATTACATCTAAAATTCAGGATAATCTGACGATTAAATCTGCTAAAATGACAATTGTTGGACCGGGTACGAGTGTTACAAAAGAATTAGCCAATAATATGGATATTAATCCGGATCCATTTAGCTTTACTTTAAATAACCTGATTGGCAAGAAAGCACAGGATGGCAAATACACTATTACGGTCGATGTTGCGGATAAGGCTGGTAATACAGCACAGAAGACGATTAGCTTTACCGTAGACAATACACTTCCGGTTGTAACTGCTAAAATTATGAGTGGTACAACTGCAAGTAAGCGGCCGGGTACAAACTTCGATGGAACAATCTGTGACTATTTTTACAGTTCAAATGTAGGAATTAGACTTACATATGAGGATGAAAATATAACAGAAAGTGATGTTATCGTAACAGATAACGGCAACCGCCTCAATCTGAAATGGTATAAAATTGAAGGTTCAAACAAGTATCAGGCAGATTATGTGGCTACTCAGGAAGGTCCGCATACGATTCAGATTAATGCAACCGATGGAGCCGGCAATCAAGCGGTTATGAAACAGGTTGTGTTTGTTAAAGACTCGAAGGAGCCAACAATAACCGCCGTAGTAAACGGAGGTATGGTTTACTCAGAGAGCATGGGAGCTTTAGACTTTTCATCAACTCCTTCGCTTACTTTCTCGGTGAACGATGCAAACGAGGATGTGAGTGACTTTAATTACCAGCTTATAAAGACGGCACCGGATGCACTTCCGGTTACTGCAGATTACATAAAGACAGATAATCGTGTATTCAGATATACAGACGATGCAGATTATGAGATTAATGTATATGCAGTCGATAATGCAGGAAACAGAAGCGGAACAAGAAATATAAAATTCCGAGTTGATTCGTCGGCACCGGAATTGAGTATTTCGGGCGCAAGCTCAGGAACGGCATTAGATACCGCTGCAACACTTACATTTACGATGGTGGAGGCGTTCTGGAGAGATGCTTCCGGTACGATCACTATAACGAAAAAAGATGGTGGCGGAAATGTGCAGTCAACTGAGCCGATAGAGGTTACTCCGACCGGACGTACGACAAGTATTTCACACACATTTAGTGAGTCTGGTGAGTATACGATAACATTTACAGCTAAGGATCGCGCAGGACATACATCTGAGACAGCTCCTTACACAATTATTATTGATAAGGACAAGCCGGTTATTACTTTGAACGGTGTCAAAAATAATAATAAGACAACCGGAGAGGTTAAATTCGAGGCCAATATTAATGATAATTTCTTTCAGACTAAGTCGATAGTGATTGATGCGACCAGAACTTATTTGGATGATACAAATAAGGAAAAGACAGAGAACATCAAGTTTACCGGTTATAATGCATCGGCAAGTCCAACGATTATCAGTGATACATTTAAGGACGATGGTATCTACAAGATTAAGATAACCTGTAAGGATGCTGCAGGAAACCAGGATGTTCAGGAGGTTTCATTTACGATTGATAAGAGCAAGCCGGTTATCGATTCAAAAGTGCTTGGCGCATATGAGGGAACCCTTACAGGCTTTGCATGGGATTATGACCTGAATGATATCATATATGATTTGACGGTATGCAATGCACATATGTATCTGAACGGTAGCGAGTATGACGGAACATCCGAGGTTGAGGATGGCGCATATGAGATGAAGATTACAGCTGAGGATGAGCTTGGCAATTATGAGGAATATACCGTAAACTTCATGCTCGATACAAAAGCACCGACATTCATTGTGACAGGTGTAGAAGATGGTGAAGTGAAGAATGAGCAGTATACCATCGACGTATCCTTGCAGTTGGATGATGATGTTCTTGATTCCGTATCTCTGAACGGCTCATCAGTGGAGATAACGGACAATAAGGCAACGATTACCGTAACGAAGAAGGGTGATTATAAGCTTACGATGAAGGCGCATGATGCAGCCGGAAATGAAGCGGAAAAGACCATCAGCTTTACATATGGTGATAAGATTTCGTGGTGGATTTTCCTTATCATCGGAATTGTATGCGTAGCAGCTGTAGGAGGAATTATCTTCGTAGTTGCACGTAAGAAAAATAATGATAAATAAGTGAAATGACACACATTGCCGGCATATCGGTTCGAATAGAACTGATATGCCGGTATTTTGTTGTCGTGACGTACTTGCAAACTGCCCGTTGTCATATTATAATCAGAAAAGCAAAAAGGGAAACATTACCATTTACAAGGAGGTTGCCTATGACAGATGTTGCGATGCTGACAAAGCATGGAGGAAGGGACCACAACGAAGATTACATATTGAAAGTGAAATATAAGGAACAGCAGTGCTTTATTTTGTGTGATGGACTTGGAGGACATGCATGTGGCGAAGTTGCTTCTGAGCTCGTGGCGAACACGGTGGGTGAAAAATTTAAACAGCAGGGATACTACCCGGCATTTTTGCGTGATGCATTTGAACTCGCTCAAACGGTACTTTTGGAAGAACAGAAAAAAAGACATCTGGAAAATGCAATGAAGACAACATTGGTTGTGCTTGTAATTACGGAGGAACAACTGCAGTGGGGACATATCGGTGACAGCCGGTTGTATCGTATTTATGCAAATGGAGAAAAATATCAGCGTACGCGGGACCACAGTCTCGTACAGATATTGTGCGACACGGGGGAGATTAAGGAAGAGGAAATCCGTACCCATGAGGAGCGCAATAAACTGCTTCGTGCCATGGGAGCGCAGTGGGGAAATAAGACGTATGATATCAGTCCCGTTTTAGAACGCGGGGAATCGCAGGCGTTTTTGCTTATGACGGATGGATTCTGGGAATATGTTTATGAATCGGAGATGCAGAAGACTTTACGTGACACAAAGACAGCGCAGGCATGGCTGGATGCGATGGAGCAGTATGTTCTCACACGTGCGGATATGACAAGGACGGATAATTACTCGGCGATTGCAGTGAGGGTTACCGAGTAGGAACTGTCATGAATAAAGCATGATTCTGATGCCTGAATGTGTGACAGTAGTTACAATAGTAGGAGGAACGCGAGATGTTTAAGGCAGTCGTCTTTGATATGGATGGTGTCATCACGGATACGGAAAAACTATATCGTCGCTTTCAGATGGAAGAGGGTCTAAGCCGGGGCATCCCGGAAGATTTGATGGTGCAGGCGTGTGAGCTGATTGCCGGAGGCACCAAGTATATGAATAAAGGGCGCTTTGAAGCGCTGATTGGTCGGGGGATTGATTATTTTGAGTTTCGTGACAAGATGATTGCGAAATTGGATGCGTACATTGCCGAACATGGGGTGGAATTAAAACCGTATGTGAAGGAGATACTAAAATATCTGAAAGAAAAAGATGTTAAAATCGGGCTTGCGACCTCGACGAAGCGGGAACGTGCAACGAAATACCTGATTGACCATGACATATATAAGTATTTTGATGCACTTGTGTTTGGCGATATGGTGCAAAACGGGAAACCTGCGCCGGACATTTTCTTAAAAGCCTGTGAGTTGCTTGCGGTGAAACCGGAGGAGGTGGTTGCAGTGGAGGATTCTATAAATGGAATCATATCAGCGGGAACGGCGGGACTCTATCCGGTCATGGTAATCGACCTCATACAGCCAAATGAAAAGGTAGAGCCATATGTGAAGAAGATCTATAATGATTTGTCAGGTCTTCGGGAAGTGTTGTAATAAGAATCTGTCGGAACAGATTCGTGATTGTGAATATACATGGAGGTAATATAACATGAACCTATTGGTAGTAATATTAAAGCATGCAGATCTTGTGAAGGAAATCTGCAAGGAACTTGTTGAAGAGGGGGTTCACGGTGGAACTATCGTGGATGGTACCGGTATGGCAAGCGTGATTGAGACAATGGATGACCTTCCGATTTTTGGTATGCTCCGTTCCATTCTGGCGGATGACGATGAAAAAGAAATGGTGAAAATGATGTTTTTTGTTATGGATGACGAGGAGCTTGCGAAAGCCCGCAAGGTCATCAATGATGTGGTTGGATTGGATAAGCCGAACACGGGAATTATGTTTGCGCTTCCGGTATCATTTGTGGAAGGACTGGGCGCATAGCAATGGATTTGAATGTATTAACGTATTTGGGAATCATGCTGCTTGCGGCTCTCGTGGCAGGCAAGATTGTCAAACAGATGAAGCTGCCGAATGTGACAGGATATCTGGTAATCGGGCTGTTGCTTGGTCCGCATTGCATTGGAATATTGAGCGAAGAGCTGGTGGACAGTATGGATCTGCTGACGGAGCTCGCGCTTGGTT
>JBJEMZ010000103.1:0-2446 GCA_051879935.1 Wujia sp. | reverse complement strand
GATCAATATTTTTATCTAGAGAGGGACCTGCAGAAACTATTATAGCTGGCTTATTCTTATACATTCCTGTATACTCATCTATTAATGTTGCTTTTGTCATATCTGCAATATTATTGATTGTTGTAGTAAACCATCTTTCACTAAATAGTATTTTTGTATTTCTGCTAACTATACAATCATATATCTTTTCCTTTAATATATCAATCATACTGTCTGATTCATACTGATTCACCTTGCATCCCAATGTGCAAAATGCTACTTTTTTATTGTTTATATTCACATACATTTTACGCAAATTTCTCCTGCTGATTCTTGACTTTTATGTTACAAACTTTTATTATAGTAACATAGAAAAAAAAAGAGCGAAAGAATTATTTTTATAATCTTTTACTTTGTAATGTATAAGGAGGTTCGTGATGTTACAGGTTAAAATTTCTCTCAATTCCATTGATAAGGTTAAAAGCTTTGTAAATGATATCAGCGGTTTTAATGCTGAATTTGATTTGGTTTCCGGCAGATATGTAATCGATGCGAAATCCATCATGGGTATCTTCAGTCTGGATATTTCCAAGCCGATTGACTTAAATGTTCACACAGAGTCAGACACAGAAGACATCATGGCAGCTTTAAAGCCTTACCTTGCAGAATAAATTAATTCACATCAGGTGAATAATCAAAAAACGGAACGCAAATGCGTTCCGTTTTTGAATTTGAAATCGAAATCAAACAATGATTACACGATCTTTGTTCCCTCATATGCCATCTTATATATATTCAGAATGTCCTCATACTCAAGTGTGAGATATCCCGGAAGATTCCTTGTCCGGTTTCTTGTACAGTTTTTCGTGAGTGTCTCTAAATCCGTCTCCTTCACACCCAGACATTTTAAATTCGTCGGCATACCAATGGACGCATAATACTGCTCCTGCATATCAATTGCCGCCTCGATTGTCTTTTCCGGATGTTCATAGTCGATATCCAGATTCCATACATTTGCCGCATACTGAAGCCATCTGCTTATATTGGCACGATACACATATCTTGCCCAGCTGCACCATATGGCAGCAAGCCCTGCACCATGTGCAACCTCCGGATACATCCCCGACACCTCATGTTCAAACTGGTGCACCGTCAGGATATAGGATCTTCCACACTCGGTAAGCCCGTTATGTGCAAGTGACGATGCCCACATCATATTAGCCCTTGCCTCGTAATTATACGGATTCTTTAAACATTCCTTCGATGCCTTTATCACACTTTTCACGATTGCCTCCGCAATGGCATCGGTCAGATACGTGTCCGTTCCCGGACAGAAATACCGCTCGATTGTATGCATGGCGATATCCACGGCACCGCATGCAGTCTGGTAAGGACTGACCGTATAGGTAAGCTCCGGATTTTCTATGGCAAAGTCCATCCGATTGCACGGACAGCTGTATCCCCGCTTCTCGCCGGTCTCCATGTTTGTAATGACGCAGGAATTTGACATTTCGGATCCTGCTGCCGACAGTGTTAGAATCGCACCTTTCTTCAGCGTTTTTTCCGGAACGCATTTTTTCAGGGAATAATCCCACACATCCACATCCGGATTCGCCGCGCCATTTGCAATATCCTTGGCAGAATCAAGCACCGATCCGCCACCAACCGCAAGCACAAAGTCTACCCCTTCGGAAAGACAAAGCGCAATACCTTTTCGAACCAGAGAAAGCTCCGGATTTGCAACAACACCGCCCAGTTCCACATAGGAAATGTTCTCATCTTCTAGCGCCTTTTTGACTCTGTCCAAAAGGCCACTCTTCTTTGCAGACTGTCCGCCATAATGAATCAACACCTTTTTTGGTGCAAATTCACGCAGGATTTTCCCGACCTTTGCTTCCTCATCTTTTCCGAAATATATCTTTGTCGGTGTCTCATAGATAAAATTATGCATCTTCGCTTTCTCCTTCCTCATCCAATATCTGCTCAAATATATACGGCTTCTTTTTCTTATAGCGTATCCGCATCTCCGTATCCTTTATCTCTTCCACATCCGGATCCGGCAGGGGATAAAAAGCATAAAACCCTCTGCGTTCTTCCCCGTTTGCAATATACTTTATCTCATAGGAATAATAGTCTGCTATTTTGTAACCGGCCTTCCCCCGCAGAGCTGCTTTTTCGCGATTCCCCGTAAATACCGCTTTCGTTTCGCACCAGCCCTTGTCATGCTTCCTGTGATTTAGATTTACGAAAAATTCAAAAAGATTCATCCAATCCTCCTAACATTTTTAGAAAAAATACCACTGTCGAAACAGTGGTTTTTAAAATATCATCCTTCATTATAACAACTGAATCATGCCCGGTCCAAGGGTCTCAGTCGGTCGCGCCATGAATCCATGTTCCTCGTAAAAGTGCTCCCGCCCTTTCGCACACATCAGACAGAGCATCATAGGAGTTCCCGATTCTTGAA
>JBJEMZ010000102.1:0-11747 GCA_051879935.1 Wujia sp. | reverse complement strand
TGTCACCTACTCGATGTGCAATCAATGACATCTCGTATGACGGCTTATTGCACAAACAGGAGTTTCATCCATCGATAAAACTCCTGTCTATTATACTAATTATTCATCATCTGTGCAATGACTTCTTGTGCTTTTTCAAGCTGTGTATCCTCTGCACGGTCAAGATTCACCGCATTCTGTCTGTCATCCGGAAGCTCCACTACGTAATCCGGCTCGATACCCTTCTCATGAATATCATTTCCGCTCGGGGTGAAATATTTTGCAATCGTAATCTTGATTGCTGTTCCGTCGGAAAGTGGAATCACAGACTGTACAATTCCTTTTCCAAATGTGGTCGTTCCGACGATTTCCGCCTTATCGGTATCCTGCATAGCGCCCGCAAATATCTCAGATGCACTGGCGCTGTTACCATTTACCAAAACAACCAACGGGATATCCACACTGTGCTTTCCGCTATCCTTATATTCACCAAGACTGTTTCCGTTTTTATCTTTTGTGGAAACAATCAGCCCATCATCCATGATATAATCACACATATCAACAACCGAGGTTACAAGTCCTCCCGGGTTATCGCGCAAATCAATGATAGCTGCCTTTGCACCCTTTGCCTCACATTCTTCAAATGCTTCTTTAAATTCTTCCGCTGTATTGTCATTAAACTGGGTTACTGCAATATAAGCAACCTCATCGTCGAGCATCTCACTCTCAACCGTAAAGTTTTCAACCTTGCGACGTTCGATATTGAACTCCAGATAATCCGGTTCGCCCTCACGGTAAATCTTCAGATAGGCACTGGTTCCCTCCTCGCCGCGAATCTTGTCCACAACAACTGTAAGCTCCTGATCCGTGATTTCCATATCATCGACCTGAACGATGATATCACCTGCCTGAAGTCCTGCCTCCATAGCCGGGCTGTTCTTAATCGGCCGGACAATCTCTACTCGCATATCCTCGTTCATTGTCACAACAGCACCAACACCGACATATTCACCGGAGCTTTCCTCCATCATATCCTCGTATTCCTCTTTCGTGTAATATACGGAATACGGATCATCCAGGCCTGCCATAATGCCATCGTACAATGCTTCTTCCTGCTTTTCTCGATCTACATCGAAGTAATAGTAGTTATCAATCAGATTGTTGATTTCGTCTACTTTTTTGGCAACATCATCATCTTCCCAGATTTCAGATGCCTCAACCGGCTCCGATGTAGTTTCTGTACCATCTGATTCCGTCTCTACATCTATGGAACCTGTACGTGTATTCTCTTTCCTCTCTGTCCTTTGTTCACAACCGATACATGCTACTGTGAGCAAACCTGCAAGCACAATGGCATATAGTTTTTTCACTCTCTTATTCACGTCAAATCATCTCTCCTTACTGCAAATATGGTAACGGATCTACATACGTACCATTGATTCGAAGTCCGAGATGACAGTGAGGTCCTGTCGAATTTCCGGTGCTTCCTGCAAGCGCAATCACTTCGCCTCTGGAAACCGTCTGCCCGACACTGACACATAAACTGGAATTATGCATATACGTAGTTGTCATGTTGGCACTATGTGCAATTGTTACATAGTTACCCATGGATCCTGAATATCCGGCTGCAATTACCGTGCCCGCCTCACAGGCAACAATCGGGGTTCCGGTTGGACACGCAATGTCGAGACCTTTATGATTTGTAGAACCGATACCACCAGGACTTTCTCTAGGTCCAAAATAGGAAGAAATAGAACCTCCGGTAGAAACCGGCCACTGTAATGTTCCGCCTGTATATGTAATGGTTACATCCGATGGAACCGTTCCGTTTGCCTGCTGCGCTGCAAGCTGCGCCTGATAAGCTGCCTCCGCCGCTGCAATTGCCTGATCGGTAGCCGCAATATCTGCCTCCAGTTCTGCAATCGTTGCCTCATAATCATCAATGGAAGATGCATAATTTGCAACCTGGATTTCCTTACCTTCTATCATAATCTCGACAGCGGCTTTGTTATCTTCCACTTCGAGCTTAATATCTTCAACCTCTTTTAAGTTACTTTCAAGCTCGGCTTTCGTATCCGCTATTGTCTGACGAATCTCAACAAGATCATTGAACATATTCTTATCATATGTATAAATCTGATCTACATATTCCGATTCGTTTACCATATCCGAAATATCCGACGTTGTAAACAGTACATCCAAATAAGATGGCGTTCCATTTTCATACGCATACTTGATACGTTCCTTCATCGCATCATACTGTGCCTGTTCTTCCTCCTCAGCCACAGCAAGCTCCGATTTTTTCACCTCGATGTTGCCCTCAAGCTCCGTCTGCTTTGCCTCAAGCTCTGTAATCTGATTTGTATATTCTGCCACCTGAGCATCAAGCTCTGCAATCGCATCCAGGATTGAATTCTGTTCATTCTGAAGCTGTGCTAACACGCTTTCAGCCTCTTCCTTTTTGCTCTCCTTCTGCTTCTTTTCATCACGCAGATCCGAGATACTGGTTGCACTCACCTGCGTACACATGCTTCCGGCAACCACGAAAGCAATAATCGCTTTTACAAGTTTTTTGGCTTTCATATTCTACCTCCTAAACCTTCAAATGCTTTCTTGTCGTCAACATACTACCAATCAAACCAAGCCCGATACCGATAGCTGCCGATACCGGAATCAACACGGCAAATATCTCCTTCGCCGGCACGAATGCAAACAGGTTCTGTACAACCGCAAAACGACCGACAATATACTGAATCACCGTGTCATACATATAATAAACGAGAATCAGCGGAATCATTGAACCGACAAGACCGATTACAATACCTTCCACAACGAACGGTGCCCTTACAAAAAAGTTTGTTGCACCAATCAGTTTCATGATGGCGATTTCTTCCTTACGGACTGTAATACCAATTGTAATCGTGTTACTAATGAGGAACACAGATACAAGCAGCAATATTACAACGATTCCGATGGATGCGTAACTAACGACGCTATTTAAGGCAGCAACACCATCCGCTGTCACCTCAGAGCTTAAAACCTTACGCACACCTGCAAGTCCTTTTAAGTACTGTACAAACTCTGCCTGATTATTCAAATCCTTCAGCGTTATCTTATAAGAAGCACTGTCCTTCAATGGGTTATCCCCCTGAAATGCTTCCATGGCCGCCTGCGGATCATCAAACTTCTCCTCCGCGTACTGCTTCCAGGCTTCATCTGCAGAAATAAAATCCAGCGTATTCACTTCGTCCCGCAGACGAATCTGTTCTCCAATCATCGTCACGTTCTCGTCTGAAATGCCCTGATCAAAAAATACAGAAATTGTGACTGTATTTTCCAGATCTGTCATAGCCGTCCGGAAATTGACGATTACACAATAAAATATACCAAACAGAAACAGACAGGAAACAATTGTTCCGACGGATGCCAATGAGAACAAAAGGTTTCTACGTATATTTTTAATACCTTGTCTGATACTGTATAATAACGAACTAATCCTCATCTATATACCCACCTTTTTGCTCATCACTGATTATTTCACCATGCTTCAGCGTTATAACACGTTTCTGCATCATGTTTACGATTTCCTTGTTATGCGTTACAACGACAACCGTCGTTCCTTTCTTATTGACATCCTCAAGCAAACGCATAATCTCCCAGGAATTTTTCGGGTCTAAGTTACCGGTCGGCTCATCGGCAAGCAGAATCTCCGGTTTGTTCACAAGCGCCCGGGCAAGTGCCACTCTCTGCTGCTCACCACCGGACAACTGCTTCGGATAAGACTTATACTTGTCCGCAAGTCCAACCAATGTCAGCATCGCCGGAACCTGTCTTCTGATGTACCGGCTTGGTGTCTCGATAACTCTCTGCGCAAATGCAACATTCTCGTATACAGTACGATCCTTGAGCAACCGGAAGTTTTGGAATACAACACCAATCTTACGACGAATCTTCGGAATATTTTTCCGTTTCAACCGGCTGTAATCCGTATCTGCAACCTTAATTTTTCCTGAGGTTGGATCTAGTTCCTTCATCAAAAGCTTGATTAATGTTGTCTTACCGGAGCCGGAAGAACCAACAATAAATACAAACTCACCTTTTTCTATTTTCAGACTGACATCATTTAAGGCATAGGTTTTACTTGCCGGATATCGCATCTTCACATGATCTAATTCTAACATATCTGTTTCTCCTCGTATAATATTTTAATAATCCAGAGATTCCATATACTTCATGTACTTCACAACCATCAGTGCAATCTTAAAGGTGATCGCATCTTCAAACACCCGCAGATCAAGCCCCGTACTCTTCTGCAGTTTGTCGAGCCGGTAAACAAGTGTGTTTCTGTGAATATAAAGCTGGCGGGATGTCTCAGACACATTCAGGCTGTTCTCAAAGAACTTATTAATCGTTGTAAGTGTCTCCTCGTCAAATTCATCCGGCGATTTTCCATCGAAGATCTCCTTGATAAACATCTTGCAAAGCGGAAGCGGCAACTGGTAAATGAGTCTTCCGATTCCAAGATTGCTGTATGCGATAATCTTTCTGTCGCTGTAGAAAATCTTTCCGACATCCAGTGCAAGCTTCGCCTCTTTATAAGAACGGGAAACTTCTTTGATCTCATTTACAATCGTACCATACGCCACATTGACGGAAGACATCGCCTCCGTATTTAACATATCGACGATTACCTTTGCAGTCTTTCGCATATCGTCATAAGTCTCGCTCGGCTTTACTTCCTTTACGAGTATAATATTTTTCTCATCCACCGCCGTAATAAAATCTTTTGTCTTGCTTGAGAACAGCGTCCGTACAGTTTCTAATGCATTTGTATCTTTTTCTGTCTTTGTCTCAATAATAAATACAATTCTCTTTACATCTGTTTCAATGTGAAGCTTCTTTGCTCTGTTATATATATCGACAAGAAGCAGGTTATCAAGTAACAGGTTTTTGATGAAATTATCTTTATCAAATCGTTCCTTATAAGCAACCAGCAAATTCTGAATCTGGAAAGCAGCCATCTTTCCAATCATATAAACATCGTCGGCATCCCCTTTTGCAAGAAGTACATATTCCAACTCATTGTCATCAAATATCTTAAAAAACTGAAATCCATGAATGACCTGACTGTCCGCTACCGATTCCGCAAATGTTGTCGCTGCTTCCTCGTATTCCTCCATATTACGAATCGTTGTCGCAAGAATCTTTCCCTCTGTGTCCATCACACACAAATCAACTCTTGTGATAGCTTTAATTCCCTCAATCGTATCTTGCAATATCTGATTTGAAATCATTTGTCCACCCCTATTCTTTTTCTTGAATCTCAGTCTTGTTATGAATAGTTAAAATTTTTGTAATAAAATTGTAACATTTATACACTTCCCTGTCAATGTTTTTCCAAAAACCATTCTATCTACTCACACATAGACCATTTTACACGAAAACAAGCAAAAAAAAAAGAGGAAACACATATTTTTATGCATTTCCTCTGAAAAATCACAATTTGTTCAAACTTCTGGAAATATTTACAAGCAACCTTAGTTGATGATGATTTCCTCTGTCTCCTTATCGAAGATGTGGATCTTGCTCAGGTCAAATGCGAACTGAACTGTATCACCAGGTCTAGCTGTTGTACGAGCGTTTACTCTTGCTGTGATATCGAACTGGTCGATTGTGAAGTAGAGGTAAACTTCTGCACCAAGCATCTCGTAGATATTGATTCTTGCATCGATAACACTCTCAGGTGAAGACTCGATGAAGAGCTGCTCGTCATGAATATCCTCTGGACGGATACCAAGTACAACTTCCTTATCAATAAAGTCACCGGCAATGAGCTTCTGAGCCTTTGAATCCGGAACCTTAATTGAATGAGAACCAAACATAAGTAATACGTCTGCGCCAGACTTAACAACCTTACAGTCAATGAAGTTCATAGGTGGCATACCCATGAATCCGGCAACGAAGAGGTTGCATGGCTTGTCGTACAGATTCTGAGGTGTATCTACCTGCTGGATGATACCATCCTTCATAACTACGATTCTTGTACCAAGAGTCATAGCCTCTGTCTGGTCATGTGTTACGTAAATGATAGTTGTCTGAAGTCTCTGGTGAAGCTTGGAAATCTCAATACGCATCTGTACACGGAGCTTAGCATCCAAGTTTGAAAGCGGCTCGTCCATAAGGAATACCTTCGGCTCACGAACGATAGCACGTCCCATAGCTACACGCTGTCTCTGACCACCTGACAAAGCCTTCGGCTTTCTGTCAAGAAGGTGCTCGATATCAAGGATCTTAGCTGCCTCATGTACCTGCTTATCAATCTTCTCCTTTGGTACCTTTCTAAGCTTAAGACCGAATGCCATGTTATCATAAACTGACATATGTGGGTACAAAGCGTAGTTCTGGAATACCATCGCAATATCTCTGTCCTTCGGCTCTACATCGTTAACCATCTTGTCACCGATCCAAAGCTCGCCGGAGCTGATATCCTCAAGACCTGCGATCATACGAAGAGTTGTTGACTTACCACATCCTGAAGGTCCAACGAAGATGATGAACTCTTTATCTTCAATGTCTAAGTTGAAGTCCTTAACAGCATTGAAGCCATTTGGGTAAATCTTGTAAATATTTTTAAGTTGTAAACTAGCCATTTTGATTTTTCCTCCTTAGATTTTAGCTATAATCATCTGACTCATGATGTAGTTATGATACACCAAAACCGCCAGGCTTGCCATATTACTATTCAACAAATAAGGAGAAAAAATATTGTGTAAATTGTATATGAAAATATTTTTTTTATTTTTTTTGTTAACTTTGCACAAACTTTACAGAACTAGACCCCAATATACTTTGTGAAACCTTCACCATAAGCCTCCCGAATATCACCCACAAAACAAATTGCATTTGCATCCAACTCGTAAATTTTTCGCTTGACATTTACCATTTCTTTTGAATCAAGTGCACACATCAGCATCGGACGGGTCTCTCCTGTGTAACCACCCTCGGCAGAAATGCATGTCACTCCACGGTCAAGTTCCCTGGTGATATAGGCTGTAAGCTCCGCATATTCAGATGTAATGACATACATAAGCTTTGCATGGTTCGGTCCTTCCAGAACCGCATCCGAGACCTTTGTTATGACAAACAAGACAAACAACGCATAGATTCCGTTCCGAATTCCGAACACGCCAATACCTGCCACTATGACCAGTCCGTCGAGCACGGCCAGCAGTTTCGGAATCGAAATATGCTGCACCCGTCTGTTAAAAATACTCGCAAGCATATCTGCGCCTCCGGAGGAGGCATTTTGCAAAAAAATCATACCTAGTCCGATTCCCATCCACACGCCTCCGGTCAGTGAATCGACCAGCATATCTCCGGTCAAAATCGGGAACATCGGCATGACTCCAAGAAACAGGGAGAGACAGACGGTTGTGTAAAGGGTACGGTAAAATGATCGTCTTCCGAGCACACGATATCCAATGATAAAAATCGGTATGTTCGTCGCCACATTCACAAGCCACATAGGGATATGAAACAAATGGCGCAAAATAATCGCAAGACCGGTCACACCTCCTGTCACAAGCTCAAGTCTGTCAAAATAAACAGTTACAGCGAGTGCCATCAAAAAAGCACCTACGGTAAGCCAAAAATAAACAGCAAATCTCTGTTTATAAAGCTTCCATTTATAATTTTGGTTAAAAAAATGCTTCATACATACAGTATGAAGCATTTTCTAATATTTATACGATAATTCTTCTATTACTAGTGGTCACTGTCTGACGCACCGATGATAATAACGATATCATAGCCGTCCGTCGGTTCCGATGTACCGCTAGTCACAGTTCCAACCTCATAGCTTGCAGATGCGAAATATGCAACAAGCTCCCTTCCAAGACCATCCTCACGTGCAATAACCTTCGTATCCGACAATGCATCACTATAATCAGATGCCTTTGTATTTGCATAACCGTCTGCATTTAATGTCTCGCACCATCTTCCTGCCAGACCCGCAATATCCGTACTGTTCAATACTAAAATATTACAATTCTTTGCATCACCGATTGTCTCCGGTGCTTCTGTTGTTTCTGCCGGTGCCTCCGTAGACGGATTCATCTGAAGCTCATCCACCTGTGCATCCGTCAGCGCGTTCTCATCCAGGGTTGTAGCCGGAGCGTTACTCTTTCCGCCACCTTTTAATGCCTGCATCACAAAGAATGCTCCAAATACAACGATTCCGATTCCCAATATAACAACCGCCGCACGAAGCAACATAGAAAAAAACAGTCCTGCAGCTGTCTGTCGCTTTTTACCACTCATGATTTTTGTCTCCTATCTATCATCAAATTGTGTGCGCACCACACCCATGTCTATCCAATATGTTTCCCTAGTATACCAAATCCTGTTGTAATTTTCAACCATCTATAGCATAATTAAAATACAAAACTGAAAGGAGTATCTCCACATGAAAACAGCTCTTATAACCGGTGCGTCCCGCGGAATCGGGGCAGCAACCGCAGAAATACTTGCCGAAAGCTATGACTGTCTTGCCTTAATCAGCCGCAACCGCGACGGGCAGCTTTCCAAAACCGCAGACAAAATTCGTGCATACAGCCACTGTGAATGCCTGACCTTTTCAGGTGATGTATCCGATTATGATTTTGTGGAACAGACAATCTCCGCCCTGGAAGCAGACGGACACGCCATCGAGGCTGTCATCAATAACGCAGGCATATCCATAGTCGGTCTGCTTCAGGATATGTCACCTGCCGATTTCCGGACAATTCTTAACACAAATGTCACATCGGTATTTAATACGTGCCACGCTGTCATCCCTTACATGATACAGCGGCAGTCCGGGCGCATCATAAATATCTCTTCCGTCTGGGGACTTGCCGGTGCTTCCTGTGAAGTTGCCTATTCCGCCACCAAGGGTGCGGTAAACAGCTTCACAAAGGCGCTTGCAAAGGAGCTTGCACCAAGCCATATCGCAGTCAACGCCATCGCCTTCGGTGCCGTAGATACCGCGATGAACAGTCATCTGTCCAAAGATGAGAAGGCAATGCTGTGCTATGAAATTCCAGCAGGGAAAATGGCGACTCCGGAAGAAGCCGCCATCTGCATAAAAAATATATTGGGGATGCCGGTCTATCTGACCGGCGAAATCATCAAATTTGATGGTGCCTGGATTTAATCCTCTTTTCTGAGATTCTTAATCGCTGTGGAAATCTTAATCGGGTTTCCATAGCGAAGTGTGGAAGCACGGAAAATCTTTCCTCCTATAACTCCCATAATCACAACCGAAACATACAGGATAACTGCCGAGACAACAATCTCCCACAATGCAACCTCGCCCATGGCCACACGTGCAAACATCGCACTGTAAGAGCTAAACGGCAGGAAGGAGCAGACCTTCATCGCAACACCGTCCACATTTGTAAGCTGGAACAAAACAACAAAGTACACGATCATGATCAGCATCTGTGCGGTTCCGGCACTCTTGTTCAAATCCTCAATCTTGGATACAAGCGCACCTAAGGCTCCATACATAAATGCGTAGAACAGGAAGCCGCCGATTCCGAATATTGCAAATACAACAAGTACATTTGTCGGAATATCCAAAAACATACCGATATCGATCTTCCAGAAATCCTTGTTATACTGATAGGAGCCAAGCAGGCAAAGTGCAATGATGCCGACCTGGAACACTGTTGATATAGCTCCGGCAAATACTTTACCAAACAGCAGCGCTGTCGAATCCGTACTTGTCACAAGAATCTCAATGGAACGGTTGCTCTTCTCATTTGTGACACTGGATGCAATCGACATACCATACATAATAATCAGCATAAATACAAGGATGACAAGTATATAGCAATACCAGTAGTTCTCTGCGCTGTCCTTTCCGAGTACATTTTCATGATATGTAATCTCCTTGTAGGAGGCATCCATAAATTCATTGATATCCAGATTATTTCTCTCACAATAATCAAGCTTTACAAGCATGGACATGAATTCATCAAAAATCTCCGTATCGGAGTTGTACATACTATTGTTATAAACATAATAATCATAATCCGTAAGGGAGTTGATGACAAAACCGGCTGCCGCCTTTTCGTTTTGTACCATGTCCTTTATCTCGTCCTCACTGGTACATGTCCTGATTACCATGTCACCGAAAAACGAGCTGTCGATGTTGTCCTTTGCAACTCCGGCTTTGTCGTATATGACATAGATATCTTCCGGATCTACATCCTCATTTTCGTCTCCTGTGTCCTCTTCCTGTGTCTCTTCTTTTACGGTTTCCTTGTCGCTGTCAAACGCATCCATGATACGCGGCACA
Organism: Wujia sp.; assembly: GCA_051879935.1. GTDB lineage: Bacteria > Bacillota > Clostridia > Lachnospirales > Lachnospiraceae > Coprococcus_C. Next base: position 1,426 of record JBJEMZ010000102.1, on the reverse strand, counting down.
AACATGATACCTGCTGCAAGAACCGCAATCAGAATCGTGGAGATAACATAGGATTTGCTCTTAAAATAATTATCCAATTCAAACTTTAAAATCGTCAAAAACTGCTTCATGACTGCTCCTCCTTCCCCACTTCTGTCTGTTCTTCCGTCTCTTCCTCTTCCTCGCCGACACGGGAGATAAAGATATCGTTTAAGGACGGTTCATATGCACCGAACTGATGGATGCTCACATCCGCTTCCTTACATGCCGCAAGAATATCCCACTGGGTCGTGCCTTCTGCAAGCTCAAGCACAATGTATTTCTTTGCGATATACTGCACGGTCGCCTTTCCGGCAAGCTTCTCCTCACAGATTTTTGCAAGTGCCTGCAAATCATAGTTTTCCGCGGACAAAATCTTTCTGCCCTTACCGTAAGTCTCTTTTATTTCATCCAGATTGCCGGACAAAACCACATCGCCGTGATTGATGATGGCAATATCCTCACAGAATTCCTCTACATAACTCATCTGGTGACTGGAGAAGATGACGATTCTTCCTTCCTGAATCAGTCCGGAGATAACATCCTTTAGCACCTGCGCATTGACCGGATCAAGACCGGAAAACGGCTCATCCAATATGACAATCTGCGGTTCGCCCACCAGAGTTGCTGCAAGCTGTACCTTCTGTTGATTTCCCTTTGATAATGTTTCAAGGTTGCGATCTATGTACTCGGATACCTGGAGCTTCTCCAGCCATTTCTTTGTACTTTCCATCGCCTGTTTCTTGTTCATGCCGCGAAGCATGGCAAGATACACCATCTGGTCGCGCACCTTTTTCTTTGGATAAAGTCCCCGTTCCTCCGGCAGATAGCCAATCTGGCTTCCTGTCGGCTTAAACTTCTCACCATCCAGCAAAACCTCACCGGAATTTGCACGAAATACATCCATAATAATTCGAATCGTTGTGGTTTTTCCTGCACCGTTACGCCCAAGCAGTCCGAGTGCCCGGCCATTTTGTACGGAAAAGCTGATGCCATGCAGGATTTCTTTTCCATCAAAGCTCTTTTTTATATCCTTTAATTCAAGCTTCATATTTCCTCCCTTTTTCTTATGCTCCGGCGTTAAATCCGGATTTTTCTTTCTAACAGAAAATCAACACACTACATATATAGCAGATAATGCATTTCATAGCAAGTTCTATCCGATAAAATGCATTTTTCCGCCCGTAACATGCAGTATGTTGATTTTTCGTCTGTTTTTTCTGTAAATATATAGTTTGTTCTATAATATCAATTTACCTACGGTAACTGATATTTCTGTTCAAATCTCTTATACTGGGCATCGTACCACTCAGCCGCCAGATCCTTCACCTCCCGGCGATGACCATGTGCATCCATCTCGTCTTCCTCAACCTGTATAATGCAGGTTGCGATGTTGGAGCAGTGATCC
>JBJEMZ010000101.1:0-2498 GCA_051879935.1 Wujia sp. | reverse complement strand
GATGCAAAAGAACGACTTGAAACCTACTGTCAGGTTTTGATGGAACACAATATTCCGGTCGAGGAGGATCGTATTGTATACGGTAATTTCTCCGAATATACCGAGGATATCGTCAACAATCTTTTAGATGCAAATCCGGATCTGGAGGCAATTGTCTTCGCAAATGACTCCATGGCAATCGGCGGATACAACGCTATCAAGGCGCGTGGTCTCGAAATCGGAAAAGACATCCTTGTCACGGGGTATGACGATGCACCTGCTTCGCTTGTGCTTGACCCTCCGCTTACCACGGTTCACAACCACATTATTGACATGGGATATCATGCTGTTTACGAGGTGCTGACTCTTTTGGAACAGGGACACACAAATGTAAGTATACTGAATTCCCGGCTCATGGTACGTTCCTCCTGTGGTTGCGGAAACTTTAAATTGAATAAAGAATCCGAACAGGTTTCTTCCGTATTTTCAAATACAGAAGTCGCACCGGTTCTTGCATACACGTTGGATTACCTGTTTTCCGATTATAAGGGTAATTTTTATCATAACGAACTGATCCAGCGTTTCACACCGATTCTGGAACTGATTTTGACGCCTTTCCTTGCAAGAACTATGGATTTTGATAAGGAAGCCATATCCGGAAAGCTGCTTTCCCTTCTCAACACCTCATTTGTTGAGCTGTATTTCAGTTCCGACAAGCTCACCTATGCAGTCAAAGAGCTCTGTCAGCTGCTCTGCCACATGGCCAAAGATGAAACAGAAAGATGTGCTGTGATGACTTTGTTTAATGGGTTATATTCCAACACCCTGGCAAAGACATCCAACACATTATACAACACGGTTCACGAGCACAAGCAGGCCGTTTGGTCCTCCATGTATATCACCCGTGATACTCTGACTTACAGCGATGACGAAGAATCCTGTTTCCGTCTGATCATGGATAAGCTGTACGCTTCGCATTTTGACAGCTCTTATATGTACATTTATGAAGACCCTGTCATGCTCCTGCCGGATGGTTCCTGGAAGATTCCGAAAAATCTCTATCTGCAGGCATGCAACAACAAAGGAAAGACTGTTTACTTAAGCGGGGATGACAGGCTGATTTCATCCGACAAAATATTCTTCAACCAATATACACCTTATGACAGACGCAGAACGCTGGTTATTACTCCGCTGTTCACAAACAACATCCAGTATGGTTTATTTGTGGGAGAAATTGACATTGAATATTTCCGAAATATCTATCCGAACAGCTTACAGCTTGCAATCTCCTTAAACTTCATTGCGCTGATGAAGCAGCAGCTTCTGACGCAGAGCAAGCTTGCAAGTTCCGCTGCAGAATTGAATGAAAAGAACAAGCTGTTAAATAAGCTTTCTGTCACTGACGGTCTGACCGGCATCAACAACCGACGCGGGTTCCTCGACAGTGTACAGGCTCAGGTCAACTCCCTGTTCAACGAAGGCAAAGCGGCAATGCTGCTGTTTGCCGACATGGATAACTTAAAACAGGTAAATGACCGGTTCGGTCACAAAAACGGTGATTATGCAATCAAGAGTATTGCACGTATTCTCCAGGAAAGTTTCCAACAGGACGATGTCATCGGAAGAATCGGCGGCGATGAATTTGTTGCTTTTTGCTTCTTAGACAATCCGAAGACACCGGATGAAATGTGCGAAAAAATCAAAAAGCTCTCCACGCAATTAAATGAAACAAACGGAAAGCCATACTATGTAGATATCAGTCTGGGTGTCAGCACATTTACATGTGAGCCAACCCTCAACATCGAAGATGTTCTTCACAAAGCGGATGTAGCGCTTTATGAACACAAGAAAAATAAACGAAAAGACGTTATGAAGCCGGTTTAAAAACCGGCTTCATATATTTCCTTTGTCACATCTGCTTTATTCATAGAATACAGGTGTATACCATCTACACCCTGTTCCTTTAAATCAAGAATCTGATTGACCGCATATTCAATTCCCGCTTTCTTCATATCCTCTGCATTTTCACCATATTTTGCAATCATACTGCTAAGCTCGTTCGGAATCGAGGAACCGGAAAGGGTTACGCTTGTTCCAAGCTGTTTTGCTGCCGTAACCGGCATAATTCCGGCATGAACCGGAACTTTTATGCCCGCTTTATCAAGCCTTTCCATAAAATCATAAAACGCATGATTATCAAAAAACATCTGTGTAATCAGGCAGTCAAGCCCGAGCTCCACCTTTTCCTTCAAATGACGGATATCTTCCTCTCGGTTTGCCGATTCCGGATGCACCTCCGGATAACATGCCCCGGCAATAAAGAAATCACCCTGTTTTTTTATTTCCGGAATCAAATCCGTGGCATAACGATAGTATCGGTTGTCAAATTCCTCCTGGGACATCGTCCTTGGCTTATCTCCCCGAAGCGCCAACACATTCTCCACACCTTTTTTCTTAAGCTCAAACAAAAGTGCCCGAAGAATCGACTCATCCATACCTACAGCAGTCAGATGTGCAAG
>JBJEMZ010000100.1:0-11874 GCA_051879935.1 Wujia sp. | reverse complement strand
AGAACGACTGCCGGAAGGAAGCATAGGGAAAACAGAATTCTGTATTCACGGCGTTTCCTTCGGTAGTGAGTTACCCTTATGGCATGAAACAGTGCAACCAGAACTGTTAGGAATGGAATAAGGCAGGAAAATATGGCGAACATATAATAAAACGGTCCGTATTCCATTTCGAAGTGTGGGAAATAGCCTTCGGTTGTAAAAGTGCGGGATTTATAAAAAAGGGAATGCATTTCGCATGTCATGTTTGCAATAAAAGCAGCAAAACTAATGACAGTCAGAGATGGGAGCATAAATTTTGGATATTTAAAATTGGTATAATAACTAATAAATCTACAGAAAAATAAAATGACAAAACAGGAGCCTAAGTATTGGAATTTAATGGCGTTCATAGCACTTTCCGGTGTGGTGGATATAATCTCAAACAGATATCCGACATTCTGGATGAGAGAACAAATCATGAAGCATGTCATCATAAGCTGGATTTTTGTAATATCCTTAAACAACAAAATAAGAATTGCCAGAAAACACAGGGCAATGGAAATTGTCTGAATCAAAATAAAGCTGTTAACCAAAAAAATCCCCTCCCGAAAATTAAATCTTTACCTATTATAACATGCAGACAGAAAAAACAAAATGAAACAATCAAAAATTGTCTAATTTTTTTTGAAATTCCTTTCACTATTTGACATGTAATTTTTGCTTCGTTGTATAAACTAGTATGGCAAATTTGTTGGCTTGGATGAAATCAGAGGGGATTGTTGAAAATGAAGGAATCAAAGATATTTTCATGGATTACGGATTTTGTGATGGCATACTGTATCGGTAATTGCAGGCTTTTTGGACTTTCACCGTTTGGAACGGCATTGCTTGGTGCAGGCGGGATAAGCGGCAGAAATGTATGGATGATGGCACTGGGACTCCTTTTTGGAGTGTTTACAGACAAGAGCCGGTTCGGGACGGTTTCGATGATGCTTCGCTATGCAGTGCTCTGGGCGCTGATTTGTCTCGGAATGAAAATCCGCAGATTGCAGCTTTTGCATCCAAGACAATTTTTGCTGTCGCTCTTGTCGGGCGGCATTACAATCATCGGGAATATGGCATTTGCATTTTTTTTGCCGGGGAGTATTTTGCTTTTCAATGGAGTTTTAGAGGGTGTGCTTGTGTTTTCCCTCACACTTGCATACAGCTTTTCCTTGTTCGTTTTGCAGGAGGATGCCTATGGCTTTCTGGAGGATACGCAGGCGTTGCTCGCTGTTTTGATTTTGGCAACTTCGGTGATGGCAGGGCTTCCGATTCAAATGTTTGCAGAGATTGAGGTGGCGCAGAGTGTATGTCTGTTTACGATATTTCTTGTCTGGTATAAATTCGGGTTTGGGGCAGGTGTATCCTGGGCGGCGATATCCGGGGCTGTCTATGCAATCAGAACGGGGGATATAAAGCTTCTGCCCGCATGGGTATTTGTGACGATGGTCAGTGCCTGCCTGTCGGGCTTTTTCCATGTTGGAAGATACGGAAGTGCAATTTTATATGCAATCGTTTATTGCGTGTTTGGATATTTTGGATTTCCCGGTTTGCTTTCGGAGGAAGGGATAAAGGCGGGGGCTACAGCTGTATTTTTACTTTTGCTTATTCCGTCCCGGATGCTTTATCAGACATCGGGTAAGCGCATGATGCAGGACAATAATGGGGCGGAATGGGGCGGTCTTGTGGTCCGTCGTATGCAGGAGCTGGCAAATGCATTTAAGAGGATTGATTATACCTTTGCGGTTGCCGGTGATGCGGGAATTGGATTTGGACAGGTCGGAACTATGTTGGAAGGCTTTACAAAAGAGCTGGATGATTGTGTGCCGATGCGCAGGACGACAGAGGCGGCAATTTTAGAAGAGCTTGGAAAGCTTGGCATACAGGTAAAATCAATCACGCTGTTAAAGTCGAAAAATGGAATCTATCAGGTGTATCTGCATGCAAGGGTCACCCGTGGCAGACTTGTGGGTGCAGAACGTGTCCGGGAAATCATAAGCCGAGAGACGGGAATCGCATTTATACTTGGCGCGGACAGCAGGCAGCTCGTTGGAAGAAGCTATGACATTATCATATTGGAGCAAAAACCGGTATTCCGACTAATAACTGCGGCGCGAAGACTTTCGTGTCGGGAGGAAGCGATGTCCGGGGACAATTTTTATATAGGAACGGCATTGCATGGACAGGCCCTGGTCATGATTGCGGATGGCATGGGGAGCGGGAGCCGGGCGGCCGCCGACAGTGAAGAACTTTTAGCTTCACTGCAGGAGCTGCTTGTCTGCGGGTTTGATGAGGAGATGTCCATCCGACTGGTCAATGCTTACCTGGCGGAGAAAAACAGAGGCGAGCATTTTGCGACGCTTGACATGCTGCTGCTTGATCTGCATACAGGATATGGACACATGATAAAATATGGTGCCGCGACAACCTATATTCGCCGAGGAAATTGGATGGAGTGCCTCAAATCCACTTCGCTTCCTGTCGGTGTGATTGAGGATGCAGGCTGTGAGTGCAGCCGTAAAAAATATTATGCAGGGGATTTGATAGTCATGGTAAGTGACGGTGTACTTGACAGCATTTTGTTTGAAAATAAAGATGATTATATGAACAGTCTGCTGGAAGGACTTGAGAGTGATGAGCCGGAGGATGTCGTGGAATTGATTGTGTCTGAGGTAAAAAAAGTATGTGGCAACCGTCTTCGTGACGATGCAACGGTTGTGGCATGTAAACTCGTGAAAAGTTTGTGAAATTGTGTACTTCGAAAATAAGATATGATATTATGATGGAATATGAATCGATTTGAACAGAAGATTTATAATTACATACAGAGTGAACAGCTGCTTGAACCAGGCGACCGTATTATAGTCGGTGTATCCGGCGGTGCGGATTCCGTCTGTCTGCTTCACATACTGGCAGAGCTGTCCGGCGCCTGCAAACTGGCTTCGGATGGCCTTTTTGTCGTGCATGTGCATCATATGATCCGGGAGCAGGAGGCAGACCGGGATGCTGCGTTTACAAAAGCCTTGTGTGAACAGTTCGGTGTGGGATATCGGGAATACAAAAAAGATATCTGCGCATATGCAAAGGAAAACGGTATGTCCGTTGAGGAAGCCGGGAGAACGTATCGGTATCAGTGTTTTGCAGAAACGGCAGAAGAACTTGGGTTTACTAAGATTGCGGTCGCACACAATCAGGACGATATGGCGGAAACGGTTTTGTTTCACATTATGCGCGGAAGCGGGCTCAAAGGGCTTGCCGGAATCTCGGCAAAGCGTGAAAACATTATCCGTCCGCTGCTTTGTGTGCCACGTGCAGAAATTGAGGCGTACCTCCGTGAGAAAAAGCAGGACTATTGTCAGGATTCTACAAACGAATCCCTTCTTTATACGCGCAATAAGATTCGGCATGTCATTTTGCCATGCATGCGGGAGATTAATGGGCAGGCAGTTGCCCATATTTGTCAGATTGCAAAGGATGCAGAGGGAAGCTACAACTACATTCATGACCAGGCAGTTGCGCAGTGTGCACCGCAGGAACTGGAGGATGCATTTGGAAAACGTGTGACGCTTTCCGTGTCGGAGCTTTATAAATCAGGCCCGGTTTTACAGGAGCATATTGTCAGTGAGGCAATCGGTCAGATTGCGCAAAACAGGAAGGATATCACGAGAAAACATATCCAGTCTGTTGTGGACCTTCTGTATCAGGATACGGGAAGTGCGGTGCAGCTTCCGTATGGGATTGTAGCAAGGCGTAATTACGGGGAGCTTATATTATCGAACAAGACGGAAAATGTGCAGGATTATTATGTCCCGATTCAAGGAACCGGTGTATACGATATTTTGGATATGGGTAAGCTTTCTGTGACGGTGATGCCGTATGCAGATGTTTGCGAGGTACCGAAAAAAGACTATACGAAATTGCTCGATTATGGTAAAATAAAGGGTAATTTGTGTATTCGGACTCCGGAAACCGGAGATTATATTGTGATTGACACAGATGGAAATACAAAAAAAATATCCCGGGTGTTTATTGATGCCAAGATTGACCGTGCGCAAAGGGCAAACTGGCCGGTATTAGCGTGTGGAAATGAAGTCATCTGGGTGATTGGATTACGGTTTTCTCCGTCTTATTATGTAGGGGCTGAGACCGAAACTGTTATGTATATGGAATATGAGAAAAAAGGAGAAGCGCATGGAACAAAAGATTGATGTTTTAATTAACGAAGAACAGGTTGAGAATCGGATTGCAGAAATCGCAGAGCAGTTAAGCAGAGAATATGCAGGAAAGACGATTCATTTGATTGGCGTATTAAAGGGAAGTGTCTTCTTTATGTGCGAGCTTGCGAAGAAGATGACAGTACCGGTTACGATGGATTTTATGTCCGTTTCAAGCTATGGCAATGATACAAAATCCTCCGGTGTTGTAAAATTGATCAAAGATCTTGATGAGAATATTCAGGGGCGCGAGGTTGTGCTTGTGGAGGACATTATGGATTCCGGACGCACGCTGTCCTACCTTGTCAAAATATTGAAGGAGCGCAAACCGGCAAGCTTTAAGATGATAACACTGCTTGATAAACCGGAGCGGCGGGTGGTTGATATCGAGCCGGATATTACGGGCTTTGAGGTGCCGGACCGGTTTGTGGTCGGCTATGGTCTTGATTGTGCACAGAAATATAGAAACTTACCTTATATCGGAGTCATATCGGAATAATACATAAGGATGGATAAAGAAGGGAGCATAGTATGAAAGGAATGAAAAAAGGATTTGGAATTTATCTGCTTATGTTTTTTGCCGTGTTCTGTCTCTTAATTTGGTTTCAGAACAAGGGCTCAAAGACAGATTCCGGATATACAATTGCGGATTTTCGGGCAGAGATATCCCAGGATTTGATTGGGTCGGTCGATATATATCAGAATAAAGAAATTCCAACCGGTACGGTATATATTACGTATCGTGCCACAAATGAAGAAAAGCAGTTTTATGTATCAGATGTCAACAAGGTACAGGAAATTGTGATGGAGGAAGGACACGGGAATATCATCATGCAGCTGTATGATGTTACACGTCAGAGTACCTTCTGGGTGTGGCTGCCGGTAATTATCGGCGTGGTTTTGCTTGTTGTCCTGCTCGTACTTTTTATGGGAAATATGGCAGGCGGCAGTGCCGGTGGCGGTACAGGCGGCGGAAAGATGATGAATTTCGGAAAGAGCCGTGCCCATATGGCAACCGAGAAGGATCAGAAGTATACATTTAAGGATGTAGCGGGGCTGGAGGAAGAAAAAGAGGATATGGCGGAAATTGTCGATTTCCTGCGTAACCCGAAGAAATATAATGACCTTGGCGCCCGTATTCCAAAGGGTGTATTGCTTGAAGGCCCTCCGGGAACCGGTAAAACATTACTTGCAAAGGCAGTTGCCGGTGAGGCGGGAGTGCCGTTTTTCTCCATATCCGGTTCTGACTTCGTGGAGATGTTCGTCGGTGTCGGTGCAAGCCGTGTACGTGATTTGTTCGAGGATGCAAAGAAGAATGCTCCTTGTATTGTATTTATTGATGAGATTGATGCCGTGGCAAGAAAGAGAGGCTCCGGCCTTGGCGGCGGTCATGATGAGCGTGAACAGACACTCAATCAGATGCTTGTAGAGATGGACGGTTTTGGCACAAACGAGGGTATTATCGTACTTGCAGCTACAAACCGTGTAGATATACTGGATCCTGCCATCCTGCGTCCGGGACGTTTTGACCGAAAGGTTATGGTTGGAAGACCGGATGTCAAGGGAAGAGAGGAAATCCTGAAGGTGCACGTGCGAAACAAGCCTTTGGCTGAGGATGTTGATCTGCATGAGATTGCGAGAACAACAGCCGGATTTGCAGGTGCGGATCTTGAAAACCTGATGAACGAGGCTGCCATCAGTGCAGCGAAGCTGAATCGTCCGTATATCAAAAAGGAAGATGTGGATAAGAGCTTTGTTAAAATCGGAATCGGCGGAGAAAAAAGAAGCCGCCTTGTTCCGGAGAAGGAGCGAAAGATTACCGCATATCATGAGAGCGGACATGCAATCTTATTCCACCTGCTTTCTGAGGTCGGACCGGTGCATATTGTGTCGATTATTCCAAATGGCCAGGGGGCCGGCGGATATACGATGCCGCTTCCGGAAAACGACAATGTATTTCTGACAAAGAAAAAGATGCTGCAGGATATCATGGTAAGCTATGGCGGACGTATTGCGGAGGAGCTTATCTTCAGTGACATTACGACCGGCGCTTCCGCCGATATTGAACATGCAACACAGGTAGCACAGGCGATGGTTGTAAAATATGGTATGTCGGAAAAAGTCGGACTTATTAACTATGAGGTAAATAGTGAGGAAGAGGTATTCCTTGGCAGAGATCTTGGACATGCAAGAAATTACAGTGAGAAGATTGCCACTACCATCGACAAGGAAGTTCGTCGAATCATGGACGAGTGTTATCAGGAGGCAAGACGTATTATTGAAGAAAATATGTACGTTCTTCATAAGTGTGCATCGCTCCTTTTGGAAAAAGAACGTATTGAACGCGTAGAATTTGAGGCATTGTTTGAGGATGCACCGACAGAGCCGACAACTGTGTAGAACAGGCTTTTGTGAAACGTGTTTATATGAAATGTGTCGAATTGTGCAGAATAGACAAAAAAGCGGCAAAAAACGATTTATTTCATGATGCTTCGAGACAATATGCACAAAAAATGATAAAAAAAAAATAAATGTTTGGGCAGACTTTTTAATGATTCTATGTATAATAATACTTGTAACCCCCCAATACATTATATAGTTTTTTGCTACACCCCAAAGTAACAAAATACCTTCTCCGAAAAGGACAGATGCAAGTCATCTGTCCTTTTCCCTTTTCAGGAATTTCATTTTCTTATTGTGAAAAACTTCCATGTGTATTAAAATAGACAGAATAGAGAAAGAAACTAGGGGAGGATGCTCTTCATGATGGAAAATCAGTCACAGGCATTCAAAGTATTTCAGTATGTATATAACACGAAGACTGCACTGAATTTCGGTGCATTGTTTGCGGACGGAACAGACAGCTACAGACAGCCGGCGGAACTGACAGTCGGGGATTCTGTTACATTACGATTTCGAACAGCAACCAACAATGTAGATGCTGTGTATCTGATTTATAATGGAGAACGCTGCCGCATGCAGATTGCAGAAAGGGACGACCTCTTTGATTATTATGCTTATACGATATCGGAGGTTACTGCGGATATCGATTATTATTATATGATTCTGGCAGGCAATGTAGTCTGCTATTACAACAAGCTTGGAACACAAAAGGACTTGAATCCGGATTATAATTTCCAGATTGCACCGGGATTCTCGGTGCCGGGCTGGGCAAGAGGTGCTGTCTTTTACCAGATATTTGTGGACAGGTTCTGCAATGGAGACAAGTCAAATGATGTCTTGGACAATGAATACTGCTATATCAATGAAGGGACGAGACATGTGGATGACTGGTTTAAATATCCGGACAACATGGATGTTCGAAGCTTCTATGGCGGCGATTTGCAGGGAGTCATGGATAAGCTTGATTATTTACAGGGGCTCGGTGTGGATGTCATCTATCTGAATCCGATTTTTGTTTCTCCTTCGAACCACAAATATGATATTCAGGATTATGATTATGTAGATCCGCATTTCGGAGTCATTGTCAAGGATGAGGGAGAGTGTCTCCCGGAGGGCTCCAAGACAAACAAGGATTCTTCCCGCTATATCTGTCGTGTGACAAGCAAGGAGAACCTGGAAGCGAGCAATGCACTTTTTGCGAGGCTGGTGGAAGAGATTCACAAGCGAGGTATGCGCGTCATACTGGATGGTGTATTTAATCATTGCGGTTCCTTTAACAAATGGCTGGACCGTGAGTGTATATATGAAAACCAGGAGGGCTACGAGAAGGGCGCGTACGTGGATTATCAAAGTCCGTACAGAAGCTTTTTCAAATTTCAGGATCCGTGGAAGTGGCCGTACAATGCGACATATAATGGCTGGTGGGGACATGATACGCTACCAAAGCTCAATTACGAGGAATCTGAAAAATTATACGAATATATTATGCAAATCGGTGAAAAGTGGGTATCTCCTCCGTACAATGTGGACGGCTGGCGTTTAGATGTTGCGGCGGATCTTGGTTATACTGAGGAATTCAACCATAGATTCTGGCGCGATTTCCGGACAAGAGTGAAAAAGGCAAATCCGGATGCGCTGATTCTTGCCGAGCATTACGGAGACCCGAAGGCATGGCTGATGGGAGACCAGTGGGATACGGTTATGAACTACGATGCGTTTATGGAGCCTATCACATGGTTTTTGACCGGTGTGGAAAAACACAGCGATGAATTCCGTGGCGATCTGCTCGGAAATCCGGATGCATTTACGGGAGCACTCCGGCATCACATGTCGCGATTCAATCAGAATTCCTTAGAGATTGCGATGAATGAATTGTCAAACCATGACCACTCCCGTTTCCTTACACGTACAAACCGCCGTGTCGGACGTATTCATACGATGGGACCGGAGGCAGCAGGGGAAAATATCAATAAAGGCGTTTTTCGGGAAGCCGTTGTATTTCAGATGACATGGCCGGGGGCTCCAACGATTTATTATGGAGACGAGGCAGGCCTGTGTGGCTGGACGGACCCGGACAATCGACGGACATATCCGTGGGGCAGGGAAGACCAGGAGCTGATACAGTTTCACCGGGATATTATCGCGATTCACAAAAGCAGTCAGGCGTTGATGAAGGGGTCCGTCATGTTTTTGCATGGCGAATATAAAATAGTCAGCTATGGACGTTTCCTGCCGGGTGAGGCGGTGGTTGTTATTCTGAATAATGATTATCAGGAGCATGAGTTAAATCTGCATGTCAGACGGCTTGGTGTACAGGATGGTTCTGTGATGAAGACCTGTATTACAACAACGGAGCACGGTTATGACTTGGAGGAAAAAACGTATCCGGTTGAAAATAATAAATTAAAAATAAAGGTTTCTCCGATTTCGGCAGTGGTGCTTCGCTACCGGGCAGAAAAATAAAATAGAAAAAGTGTGACATCCATCCTGTGTGCAGGATGGATGTTTTTTAATACCCATAGGTAATAAATTATAGGTACTATAGCTTGTTTCACAAATTGGAAAAATATGTAAAATATATATATACATTACTATATTAGAGGAGACAACATGGTACATATAATAAAAAAGCTTTGTATATGCGGAGTAAAGAAATTGCAGACTATGCCGGATGCGGCTTTTCTGCAGGATGCAAATAATGGGTTTAGTCTGAATGAGTGCATTATATGGATTTGTATATGTATAGCAGTATTGATTATTATTCTGCTATGTATTTTGGCAATGATGAAATGGCATATCGGAAGAAAAGAAAGAGAAAAAAATATCGAAGACAATTTCGATGCAAAAAAAACATCATTCGATGATAAAACATAAAATACCGCGAAATTAAACGTAACATGATGAAAAGTTTACAAGGGAAGAGGTCATGGTGCGTTTATGCAAAATCAGACATTTTATAAGCAGCTTGGTAAACGAATCCAAGTTGAACGGGAGAGAGTGGGTATGTCCCGGGAACGATTAGCGGATCGGGCAGAGATTTCGTCAAAATTTTTATATGAAATTGAAAATGGGAAAAAGGGATTTGCGTGTGAAACATTTTATAAAATCTGTAAAGTATTGTATGTAGATCCCACATATATGTTAGATGGAAGTAATCGCCTGACGGATAAATCTAAAATTGAATATATGATTCGTGATTTTGATAAAAAGGAAATGAGATATCTCATAAAATTAATTGAACAGGTGTGTATACTCCGAAATTATTCAAATGGAAAATAATAAAACAGCCACTCATAATGTATGAAACGTACATTATGAGTGGCTGTTTTGATTATATAAAAATAAGTATAATTTGGAAATGAGAGGAAATACTTGATTTGGGAGAAATTTATGGCAACAAAGTCTGAAAAACTGGGAATTGCAAATCGATTGAAGGAAGTTCGTGAGAATTGTGGTTATACACAAGAATCTTTTGCTGCTGAGTTGGAGATATCATGCTCAGGGTATAAGAAGATTGAAAGTGGAGAAAACGGGCTTTCTCTTGATATTATTTTGATGCTGTATAAGCTGGGCTTTCCTGTGGAATATATTGTGTTTGGAAATCAGGATGATGTTCAGGCAGTATGGAATCAGCTTGAGCGCTGTTCGGAAGAAGATAAGTTCAAAATCATGATGCGGTTAATGCTTTATTTCACAAAAACGAAGAAAAAATCATTTCAAATTGGGGACATTGAATTTGAGGAGTTAAATTACAAGATGATATGGGATATGTTTGGTGACGAGGACCCAAATGATTAGAAATGTTTTAGTAGTAGAAGACAAACAAGTGCATATGGATGCCGTGTGTCATTTGTTGGAAGAACTGGACATTCGTGTAAATATATTTCGTGCATACTCATTTGAGGAAGCAGTTTTGCTTTCCAGTGAAACTGTGATGCACGTTTTTCTCGTGGATATTATTTTAGATGCAGGTGATTCGGGAGATGTGTCGGGACTCAAATTTGTGCAAATGATTCGTAATGAACGCAAATATGAATTTACACCGGTCATTTTTCTGACTTCTATGGTTGATCCGAAATTGTATGCATATCGTGATTTGCATTGCTATGGATATCTTGAAAAACCTTATGATAAAGATAAGCTGACAGCACTTATGCACAAAGTGCTCGGATATCCGCTTCCTGAAACAAAAGAACAGCTCTTTTTTCGCAAGGATGGAATTATTTATTCTGTAAATATCAGTGATATCCTTTACATATCTGTTTCCCGCAGAGCTCTGATAATTCATACGAGACAGGAGGATATGAGTTTTCCTTATAAATCCATGGACACAATTCTGAAGGAACTGGCATCCAAAGATTTTATTGTGTGTAATCGTTTTGAAATTGTAAATAAAAACTATATTTCCTCCGTGGATTATACAAACCGCATGATTCATTTGTATGGTACAAAGGATACTTTGGAAATAGGACCGGTTATGGTGAAAAAATTTAAGGAAGAGTATGGGCATGCTTAATTTTGCGATTTATTTGTTGGAAGTTTTTTCCACAATTCTTATTGTGCATATAGTATTTCAATCACGTTTTAAGTTAGATTTTTCTGTGATTGCATTACTTGCGATTTCTGTAGGTATGCTTTTTTTGGCATTTGTTACAAATATTCAGATTATAACTTATGTAGCTCAGTTTGCAATTTACATATATTGTTTGTGTAAGTTCCATAGGTCATGGTGGGAGAGCTTGTTACGATTTGCTTGTTCAATTGCAATAGGCGCAATAATAGAGACTATGTTTTTAATGGAAGTGAATTCATGGTTACAAACATCAAAACATTCGCTGTATGTATATTTGGGGATTAATTCAGGAATGTTTCTTTGTTCAGTAATATTATATTGGTTTTTTGTTTATAAACAAATATCGTTCAGAATAGACATGGCAGATAAAACGTTTATTGTACTTGTTATTATTATTAATGTGTTTGTTTTGTATGTAAAAGAAGATGGACATGGGCGTTATCTGAGGTTGATAATATGTATTATATCTTTTGTTTTATTGATAGCTCGTTTCACGCTGATAACAAAAAAAGAAACAAAAAGAAGAATGACAGAGGAATCTGAATGGTTGGAACAGTATACTGAACAATATGACGAATTGATTCAGGAAGTACGCAGGCGGCAGCATGATTATAAAAACGAATTGCAGACGATTAAAACGGTTTATGCTGTCGGAGAAAGTAC
>JBJEMZ010000099.1:0-2520 GCA_051879935.1 Wujia sp. | reverse complement strand
CGGTGGAACATCGGGATTATCCGGTTTATGGCGTTCAGTTCCATCCGGAATCGATACTCACACCAAAGGGAAAAGAAATCGTAGAGCGATTTTTAAAGGTTACAATATAAGAAGAATATCACGAACAAAGTTATGGATAAGAGGAGGAACAGATGATGATTAAAGAAGCAATCAGTAAGACAATGAACAAAGAGGATTTGACAAGGGACGAAGTTTTAACCGTCATGAACGAGATTATGAGTGGAGAGGCAGAACAGTCGCAGGAGGCAGCATTTCTTGTTGCACTTCATATGAAGGGGGAAACCGTGGAAGAGATATCTGCCTGTGCCGAGGGGATGCGCAGCTTTGCGACGAAGCTTGACAGAGGGGATATGGATGTAATTGATATCGTCGGAACCGGCGGGGATCGATCCAATACATTTAATATCTCGACGACAGCGGCCTTTGTTACAGCGGCAGCAGGTGTTGCGGTTGCAAAGCACGGAAACCGTGCGGCATCCAGTAAGTGCGGAACCGCAGACTGCTTAGAGGCCCTGGGAGTAAATCTGATGCTCGACCAGGAGAAAAATGCGCAGGTTTTACGAGATACAAAGATGTGTTTTATGTTTGCACAGAAATATCATCCGGCTATGCGTTTTGTCGGTCCGGTCAGAAAGGCAATCGGTGTTCCAACCGTGTTCAATATTTTAGGACCTCTGACCAATCCGGCATACAATACACATCAGTTGCTCGGTGTATATGATGAGGCATTGCTGGAGCCGGTAGCAAATGCATTGAAAGCTCTCGGGTTAAAGGGCGCGATGGTTGTATATGGAAAGGACTGCCTGGATGAGATATCCATGAGTGACGGAACGATTGTATGCGAGCTGAAAAACGGGGAAATCACAAGATATGAAATCACACCGGAGCAGTTTGGCTTTGCCCGTTGCAAAAAGGAAGAGCTCGTTGGCGGAACACCGGAAGAAAATGCTGCGATTATGAAGGACATTTTAAGCGGAAAGCTTCAGGGTGCAAAACGGGATGCCGTACTCATGAACGCCGGAGCAGCGATTCATGTTGTAAAGGGCGTGAGCATGGAAGAAGGCATCCGGGAAGCGAGGGAAGTGATTGACAGCGGAAAGGCAATTGCAAAGCTGGAAGAGTTTGTAGCTGCATGTGGAAACGAATAAGTGGTATATGGAGAATGATGTATGATTTTAGATGAGATCGCGGAGAAGACGCGAGAGAGAATTGCAAAAGAAAAAAAGTCATTTCCATTTGAGGAATTGCGCAGAAGAGCAGAAGCATTGGCCTCTGAAAAAGAAACCGATGACCCGAAGCAGTTTCCGTTTTACCGGGCGCTTAAGACGCCGGATATTTCCTTTATCTGTGAAGTGAAGAAAGCATCTCCCTCCAAGGGGGTGATTGCAGAGCACTTTCCGTATCTGCAGATTGCCAAGGAGTATGAAAAGGCAGGTGCAAACGCTATTTCCTGCCTGACGGAACCGTATTATTTTCTTGGAAGTGATACGTATTTGCAGGAGATAACGAATCAGGTTACAATACCGGTGCTGCGGAAGGATTTTACGGTGGATGAATATATGATATATCAGGCAAAGGTGCTTGGAGCCTCTGCAGTGCTCCTGATCTGTTCGATTCTTTCCCAAAAACAATTGGAAGAATATCAGGCGATTGCAACAGAGCTTGGACTTTCTGCTTTAGTAGAGGCACACGATGAGCGGGAGGTCGAGATGGCGCTTCGTGCAGATGCAAGTATTGTCGGTGTAAATAACCGTGATTTGAAGACATTTACAGTCGATATCAATAATTCTGCAAGGTATCGGAGTATGGTACCGGAGAATATCGCTTTTGTATCTGAGAGCGGAATCCGGACACGGGCGGATATCGAAAAGCTTGTAGAAAACGGCACCGATGCAGTTTTGGTTGGAGAGACATTGATGCGGTGTGCAGATAAAAAACAGGCACTTGATATTTTACGGGGAAACAGATAAATGGCGAAAAAAATGCAAAAAATCAAATTATGTGGTATGATGCGTGAGTGTGACATAAAATATGCCAATGAAGCGAAACCGGATTATGTCGGATTTGTGTTTGCAGATACAAGGCGAAAGGTATCTGTGGAGGATGCAAAGCGTTTTCGGGAATTATTGCATTCGGATATTGTGGCAGTCGGTGTTTTCGTGGATGCAGATGCATCGTATGTCGGAGAACTGATGAAGGATGGCATCATAGATATGGCCCAGCTTCATGGAAATGAGGACGCGGAATACATAAAATACGTTCGCTCCATCAGTGATAAACCGCTTATTAAGGCGGTAAAGGTACAGTCGGTATCACAGATTAAAAGGGCTGCGGAATTGCCGGTCGAATATTTGTTGCTTGATACCTACCGAAAAGGTGTCCTTGGAGGAACCGGTGAGATGTTTGACTGGAAGCTGATTGCGGATGCAAGAAAGCTTGGAGGAGATGCCGAAGAAAATGGGACCATATTTGGAAAACCATATTTTCTGGCCGGCGGTC
>JBJEMZ010000098.1:0-2541 GCA_051879935.1 Wujia sp. | reverse complement strand
ACAGGACAGCACAACCTGTCTTTTGTATGCGAAAAAAAATTATAAACAGGTATATGCCATCTCATTTGATTATGGGCAGAGGCATGTGGCAGAGCTTGAGGCTGCAAAGGAAATCTGCGAGAAGCTTTCCGTGGAGCATGAGATCATGGATATGGCACTTTTAAACCAGCTTGCCCCAAATTCTCTCACGCGAGATGATATGCAGGTTGACAGCGATGCGCCAAACGAAGGAACCCCGAATACGTTTGTCGACGGAAGAAATATGCTGTTTCTTACATTTGCGGCAGTCTATGCGAAGCAAAGGGGTGTGACGGATATTATAACCGGAGTATCGCAAAGTGATTTTTCGGGATATCCGGATTGCAGGGATGTCTTTATCAAATCTGTCAATGTATCTTTGAATCTGGCAATGGATTATGAGTTTGATATTATCACGCCGCTGATGTGGCTTGACAAGGAAGAAACATGGGAGCTTGCTGATAAGCTTGGCGGGTTCGACCTTGTTCGGGATATGACACTTACCTGTTATAACGGAATTAGGGGTGATGGTTGCGGGAACTGTCCGTCCTGCAAGCTTCGCAAAAAAGGATTGGATGCCTATTTGGCAAGAAGGAAATAGATTAGTTAAAACAATAAGGAGAATTTTATGAAACGGCTGCTTTTTATTATTAATCCGAAAGCAGGTCGCAGTGCGATTCGGGGAGACCTGTTTGAAATAATTATGATTTTTTCCGAGGCAGGATATGAGGTTGTGACATATCCGACAAAAGGCCCGGAGGATGCAGAGCGAAAAATATGTGCAGATGGTGCACAGTATGATCTGATTGTATGTGCAGGCGGAGATGGTACGCTGGATAATACGGTCTGTGGTTATATTAATATGGGGGAGATAAAGGTTCCAATCGGATACATTCCGGTGGGAACAACGAATGATTTTGCTCGGAGCCTTCGTATATCCAGAAAGCCGATTGAGGCAGCAAAGGAAATTGTAGCAGGCAAAAGAACAAAAATTGATGTTGGGCAATTTGGTAAAAAGTCATTTATCTATATTGCTGCCTTTGGCATATTTACCGATGTTTCATACAGCACAAACCAGTCTTTGAAAAAGGCAATCGGGCATTCTGCGTATGTGCTTGAAGCGATACGAAATATTGGCAATTATAAGGGCTTTTCTTTGACGGCACAATTTGATGATATGCTGATTTCCGGAAAGTATCTGTATGGCATGGTAACTAATACGCTTTCGGTGGGCGGTTTTAAATTGCGCGGTGCGAAACATGTGATTTTGGATGACGGAAAGTTTGACTGCCTCTTTATTCGCATGCCTTCTAGTCCGGCGGAGTTGCAGCAGATTCTTACCGGTCTGTTACAAAATGACATTGAAGGTAATGAAATGTTCTTTGAGTGTAAGGCATCCAGGGTGGTTGTTGAGAGTGAGGAGGAGATTCCGTGGACCCTTGATGGAGAATTTGGCGGAAGTCTTTCCAAAGTGGAGATTCTCAATCAAAAGCAGGCTTTAACACTCATGCTTCCGGAGGTGCCGATAGAAGAGATGGCACATCAGCCAAAGGATGAGAGCGCGGCAACGGAAAGTGATTTTTCCTATATGGATATGGAAGAGGAGATTGATGTCTCTGAAATATACAGGGAGATATCCGAAAAATATAAAGATGTCTGGTCGTGACGATTCTTTACAACTCCCGAGAAATGGAATATAATGGTGTGTATATGCAGCGAATCATGGAAAGGGGAAACATATGGGTAAATATTTTGGAACGGACGGATTTCGCGGCGAGGCAAATGTTGATTTAACCGTGGAGCATGCATATAAGGTAGGAAGATACCTTGGATATTATTTCGGAAAAGAAAAGAATGGTGACGAACGAGCGAGAATCGTAATTGGAAAAGATACAAGACGTTCGAGTTATATGCTTGAGTATTCGCTTGTGGCAGGGCTTACTGCAAGTGGAGCAGATGTGTTTTTGATGCACGTGACACCTACACCAAGCGTGTCCTATATTGTCCGTGCAGATGAATTTGATTGTGGAATTATGATTTCCGCCAGTCATAACCCGTTCTATGATAACGGTATTAAAATTATTAACAGCCACGGAGCGAAGATGGATGCTTCCGTGGAAAAGGAAATCGAGGACTATATCGACGGACTTTTACCGGAGATTCCATTTGCCACAAAAGAAAAGATCGGACGTACAACGGATTACTCTATGGGTAGAAACCGCTATATCGGATATCTGATGACGCTTCCGACCCGGGCATTTAAAAATTTAAAGATTGGACTTGACTGTGCCAATGGAGCTTCTTCGACGGTTGCAAAAGCAGTGTTTGATGCACTTGGCGCAAAAACTTACGTAATCAACAACACACCGGATGGTACAAATATCAATACAAACTGCGGTTCCACGCATATTGAGGGATTGCAGAAGTTTGTAATGGAGAATAATCTGGATGCGGGATTCGCCTATGACGGGGATGCAGACCGGTGCCTTGCAGTCGATGAAAAGGGTAATCTTGTAGATGGAG
>JBJEMZ010000097.1:0-2548 GCA_051879935.1 Wujia sp. | reverse complement strand
GGTATGATTATCTGGTGGAAGACAAAATAAAAGGCGCCTATTACTATTGTATCGTGGATGACCATATGTTGTTTTTTCTGGTAAAAACAGAAAAACCGGAGCCGCATATTGCAGAGAAAACGGTGAAGGGACGTATATTAAAGGATGAGGTTGTTACACAGCATATCCTGGCAGGTCTGGCAAAAAATGGTGGCATATCGACGGACATTCTGGAAGGATTTTATGATAATTATGTGATCAGTGAGCCGGATTATCCGTATGTCTATACGGGAATCGCATTTATCATCGTCGGAGCACTTTCCATCGTGTATGTCTTCGTGGTTGCATATATTGTTTATCTTTGGATGCATCCATATAAGCATCCACAGGCAAAACAGCTGCGGGCGTTTGGAAGGCGGAGCAGTGTGATAGACGAGCTTGATGAGGAGCTTTTTGAGAAGCTTTATTTCAAGTTTCACGGAATCTATGTTACAGAAAATTATATGATTGCAAGTTATCTGTTCCATACGGATGTGATACGGCTTGATGATGTGCGATATTTGTCTAAAAACCGTGTCGAAGGAAAAAATGGAAGAGAGCTTTATCGTCTGACCCTGTCGGAACCGGAGACAGATTTGTTCTACGAGATCGATTTTAAGGACGAGGAACTGATTGACGCGTGCGTGGAAGCAATAAGGGGATAAAGGGCATATAAACAAATGTAGTGCTGCCGCTTCGGAATCAGGAGTGGCAGTTTGTTTTCCTGTAATCCGTCAAATATGATGTGAATTTTCCGTGGGAGAGAGCTGGAAGCGTCTCACGGACAAAAATGAACGAGCAGGGAAAAATTCAGAGAGCTTTTTGCAGAAAATTGTCCGTGGGAAAGAGTCAGAAGCGTCCCACGGACAAAAATGAGCGGGCAGGCTGGAAATCCGAGAGAATCCGGCAGGAAATTGGGCGTGGAGAGAAGAGAAAGTGCTGAGAAACCCAAAATGAAAGCAGTAGGTGTAATTAGCTTACTGCGTGCTTTGTCGAAATGCTCCAAACTTACTCTTTTGTTTGTATTTTCGGGGTTGACACTTCTATTTAATGTGCTAAAATAATTCTGTCAAGCATATTTGTGTGCTTGAGCAAACAAAATATCTGAAAGACTAAGAAGGTGCAACAAGGATTTTCAAGCGCTGTCAGAGAGACGGGGTCATGGCTGTAAGCCCTGTTCAGTAGAGGGAAATCTCATTTTCACACCGGAGTCGCGAGTTTGAACATATCGTTGTCGTGGTGCAACATGTATCAGTAGGATTCGTCGTGTTATGCACGTTACGCATATCAATGAGAGCGGCATAGTTGCCGAATCAGGGTGGTACCGCGGAATTATACTTCGTCCCTAATGTGGGCGAGGTTTTTTTATTTTATGGAGGAAAACAAAATGAAAGAAAAGTTGCAAAGCATCAAGGAGCAGGCACTGGCAAAAATTGCTGAGGCGCAGGATATCAATCTGCTGAATGATATCAAGGTGGCGATTCTCGGCAAAAAGGGTGAGCTGACACAGGTATTGAAGAGCATGAAGGATGTTGCGCCGGAGGATCGTCCGAAGGTGGGACAGATGGTAAATGACGCCCGGGCGGATATCGAAGCAAAGCTCGAAGAGAAGATGAAGGCTATCAATACGGCACTTCGTGCAGAGAAGATGAAACGTGAGACCATCGATGTGACGCTTCCGGGTGTGAAGAAGATAGACGGACACAGACATCCAAATCAGATTGCATTGGAGGATTTGGAGCGCGTATTTATCGGTATGGGATATGAGATTGTATCCGGTCCGGAAATTGAATATGACAAGTATAATTTCGAACTGCTGAATATTCCGGCAAACCATCCGGCAAAGGATGAGCAGGATACATTTTACATTACAAAGGACATTTTGCTTCGTACACAGACATCACCGGTGCAGGCACGTATTATGGAGCAGGGCAAGCTTCCGATTCGTATTTTATCACCGGGACGCGTGTTCCGTTCAGATGAAGTGGATGCCACACATTCCCCATCCTTCCATCAGGTAGAGGGACTGGTTGTGGATAAGAATATCACGATGGCAGACCTGAAGGGAACGCTCGACCAGTTTGCAAAGGAGTTTTTCGGGGAGAACACGAAGACAAAGTTCCGCCCGCATCATTTCCCGTTCACAGAGCCGTCTGCGGAGGTGGATATCACCTGCTTTAAATGCGGCGGAAAAGGCTGTCGTGTATGTAAGGGCAGCGGCTGGATTGAGATTCTCGGATGCGGCATGGTTCACCCGCATGTGCTTGAGATGTGCGGCATTGACCCAAATGAGTATTCAGGCTTTGCCTTCGGTATCGGACTTGAGCGTATCACATTGTTGAAGTACGAAATCGACGACATGCGACTGCTGTACGAAAATGACACCAGATTTTTGAATCAGTTTTAAAATATAGGATGGAGGAGTAAAAATGAACACACCGATTTCATGGTTAAAGGCTTACGTTCCTGACTTGGACGTGGATATACAGGATTTTGTGGATGCGATGACATTGTCGGGTTCTCATGTTGA
>JBJEMZ010000096.1:0-12179 GCA_051879935.1 Wujia sp. | reverse complement strand
AACTTCTTAGTTTCAATACATCGTATATGAAATGAATCGATATCGAAATATATGGATACACGTTATATGCGTTTCGCAATTTCCTATATCCCATATACATCGAAAGGAGAAACAACATGGTAACTTCCATGCATGTGAATGTTAAGAAATTAAATGACAAGGCGATTCTGCCGACATATGGCTCCGCAAATGCTGCCGGTGCTGACCTGTATGCGTGTCTCGATGCGCCGCTTACGATTGCGCCGCATGAAACCGCTATGGTGCACACAGGACTTGCGATGGAGATTCCGGAGGGGTATGCGGGCTTAATCTTCGCTCGAAGCGGTCTTGCATCGAAACGAAACCTTGCTCCGGCAAATAAGGTCGGTGTTGTGGATTCTGATTACAGAGGCGAATTTATGGTTGCTCTTCATAATCATGGAAATGAGCCTGCAACCATCGAACCGGAGGAGCGAATCGCCCAGCTTGTCATCACTCCATATATTACCGCAGATTTCGCCGTTGTAGACGATTTAAACGATACGGAACGCGGTGCCGGAGGATTTGGATCAACCGGCAGAAAATAGACACACAAGCGGTACACAGAAAACAACAAACGATATAAGCATCGTACTAAATCGTTCTCTTGTGATTCTCTCAATTCCGAGAATCGCAAGAGCTACGATACAATAACCAAGCATCCTTACAAATGCTGCTACACATACAAAAAACCAAAGTCCGGCGGAGCATCCAAATATCTGCAAACCCGGGAGTGCGTATGATATTGTGCCTGCATTATGTAATCCAAACTCATGACATGCGTAGATACTATCCATAAGAAATGTACTTCCCGCGACAAAAATTCCGATCAGACAGGCAATAATTATCTTATATTTAAGCAACACTATTTTCCCATTTCTTTGTGTCAAAATCAGCTTATACATGCCGCTTTCTTTTTCCTCGGCATACATTCCCGCAATACATACTGTACAAAAAACGACCATAAGCAGTCCTGCGGCAATTTCCTTTTTCACGCCTTCCCTTCCTTGTGAGAAGATATAATTATAGCCCCGCTCATATACGAAAACCTGTGCTTCTTCCGGAAGTTCTTCGAGATAAGCAAGCCTCTCTTCAACCCTTCCAAGCGCCTGGTCCGCTTTAATTGTTTCCATATAAGGCTCCATCGCAAGCTCAGCTGCCGACTGTGACAGTTTTTGATTATTCACAAGCTCCTGATACATCGCAATCATTGCGTACGCCTGATTTACCGTCTCCCGTTCCTCCTTGATATACGCAATCTTCTCCTCGGTCACTTCACCCTCCAGTATCTGCATATAATGCTTATACAACACATCGGTACTTCCCCATTCACACCCGCGGTTGTAAAGCAGGATTCCCTGTACCAAAAGGGAAATGAGCATCAGCCACAAAACACCTCTTCCGATGATTTCCTTATATAACTCATGCGGAAACAAATGTCCCGCTATATGTTCCGCTTTTTTACGATTTATTGACATCGTCCGATAAAACGCGCCACACCCTGCAAAAGCCATAACTGAAAATACAAATGCAAGCACCGCCACCACAAACAAAACAATGACATCTGCCTGCAGTCTCGCCACCGGCGTTCCGCCCATATTATAATTATAGTAATCACGGCAAAGCATCGCCGTATCTGTCATGGAAATGAGGTTGAAATGACGCAGCATACCCAGTCTCTCGTATGCACCTACCCGGTAGCAGACATAGGAAAACACCGCCACAATTGCCATGCATAAAACAGCTACATACTCATTTCTCACACAGATTACGATACCTGCAGACAAACAGGCTACTGCGATATACGAAAGACATTTCAAAAGGATATAGATAACCAGATATTGCAGCACGTTTAGCTGTAAAACGGAGTGGGAATACCCGGGCAGGCATTGCACCGGAAGCAGAACATCCACCGGACCATACAGGGAAATGGCAAGACCAATGGATATGATTTGAAACACAAAACCGACACCGATTGCAAACAAAATCAGATTCATCATCTTTGCCCATCCAAGCCTCAAGCATCCGTTTGGCGTTGCCGCATACAGCTTTAAGGTTCCGTTCTTTCGATCCTGCAAAAATATAAGCAGACAAAAATAGAGCAATACAAATACAACAAATGCATCCGTGATTCTCGTATGAAGTATCTTGGATAGTCCATAGCCTCCGGAGAACGAAAGCACATACTCCGGCAGCTTTTCATAATCATCCCGCGTCTTTTGGATATTCCGTTCAGAGAAATCTGTTTGTCCTGACTGAAACAATTCGGACTGCCCATACAGATTTGCCTCGTCACGTATTTTACTCCGGAATTCACCGTACTGCGCGAGCTCCTCATACTCCTGCCCAATCTCTTCGAGCGTCATATCCCTCTGCTTATATGCTTCCGCATCAACCCCTGTACCTTGCAGATACAACACGTTCAGCATGACACACACCGTAAGAGCAAATAAAATCGTCGCCCATACATACAAATTACCATATATTCTGCACATTTCTCCAAACAGTATGCTCGATTTATTCTTATGGTATGTCTGTCTCATGATACTTCCCCTTATTTCTTCCCCTCAAATGTATACAGATAATAATCCTCCAGTGACGGCGGAACAGCCTGTGCATCAAGCTCCGGCAGCGACTCTGCGATAATCCGCATCCGGATTCCGTTGCTCACCTGCAACATGTTGCTGACTATGTACTGATTTTCAATTGCTCTCACATCTTCATAATCCGCAACCATCTCATATACCTTACTGTCCATCGATGAGAGCAGCCTATCCACTGTATCACAGGCAACCAGTTTCCCCTGTCGCATCACAATCAGCTTTCGGGCGATATACTCCACATCCTGCACGACATGCGTCGCAATCAACACGATTTTATCCCGGGCAATCTCCGATATCAGATTTCGGACTTCGATTCTGATTTTCGGGTCAAGTCCGGCAGTCGCCTCATCAAACAGTACAACACGTGGTTCATTCAAAAGTGCCTGTGCAATCAACAACCTCTGCTTCATGCCACCGGAATACCCCCTGATTTTCTGTTTCAGGTTGTTTTGCAGATTCACGCGTTCCGCAACCCGCAAAACCTCGGATTTGATGTTGCCCGGTGCCACACCTTTCAAGGCTGCCATGTAATACAGAAAACGATATCCCGTGAAATACTCATACATCCCTTGCTGCTGTGGCATAAATCCAAGCATGCTTTTATATGTATTGCCCATATCCGATATATTCTGCTCATCAAAGAGGACTTCCCCGCTCGTCTGCTTTGTAATCTGCGCTATAATATTCATCAGCGTGGATTTGCCCGCACCATTTGGCCCAAGCAGACCATAGACACCTTCCGTCAACACAAGAGATACCGAATCAAGCGCCTTCTTTTCTCCGTATTCCTTTGTCAAATCACGAATCTCAAGCTGCAAACTCAATCACGCTCCTCCAGCCACTGCACCTGGTTATATTCATTTTCATAAACCGTAAAATTATCCTGTATATAATTTTCTGCTTCCGACATCCCTATATCACGAACATCCCCACTCAAAACCGCTCCTGAATAATCACAATTTTTGTCATAGCATATGGAATTCAGTGCTTTGGAATATGACAGAATTTCAAATGCACCATCCGGTATACTTTTTTTGCTCACATAAAGCGTATCACTCGGAGGGTGATACAGGAATCGCCGATAGACCTCATCTTCCTCATCATATAAAATGAAGGACAGATAATCGTCAAGCAGCAGAAATTTATCACAACTTGAATAATTCAGGAGCACCTTATCATTTCTATACAAGCACCCGCCATCCGATGCATGTACAGACAATCCGCTTATACAGTAGAAGGCACCATCTCGCACCCAAGCCATTTCAATCGAATGCAGCCCCTCCGGCATGCCTGCCTGCGGCTGCAGAACTTCTTCCTCTATATCATATACATAGTATTCGACATGTCTGGCTGAAAACAATGCTTCTACATATGTCTCAAATTCTCTCGCATACGCCTCTTCATCAAGGACATGAAGCTGTCCGTCCTCGGAAGCGGATTCAACAACCCCTTCTGAAAAATAGCTTTCTGCATCCATCAACTCACTGACATATTCGTAATAAATACATATCTTATTTTCTTCTTCACATGGTGCAATCCCAACCCAGTTATTATAGTGTTCTTCATCCGGAACGAACGCGCAAAGCCGCCGATGTCTGCCGGATTCCAGATTGACCTCCTCCACGCATGCCTGCATCGTCTCATGGGCACCATTTTCTCCAAACAACATATAAGTAATATATAGCTTATTCTTAACAGCAAAAAACTGCTCTACGCTTGCATTGTTGCATGTCATAAGCTTTTTACGCTCCGTCCCATCCGGATTCGATGCGTAAATGGTCATAATATTATCTTCAAAACCGAGTATCTCGACAAATAATTTTCCCCCATATAAAAATACATTATTGACATAGCCATCGTAATAAGCATTGCAGTCCTTTGTTCCATGCTTACAGTCCGGTTTATTGCATATGTAAATGCTCTCATCAAGCTTTCTATCAAAATACTGTATGCACTGACCACTGAAATCGATATAATAACAGCCACCCTCAGCCAGAGCATACTGATTGTATGTCCGATAAACAGACTGCTCCCCTACAAAATCTGTGTCTTTGAACATCTGACGAATCGTAGCACTCTCGACTGTGAAGCCGTCTGACTCCTGCTTTACATACTGTCCATCTTGTTCGCCGTTGACAATCAGCGTTTTATCTGTATTCTTTTTTTGCATGCTAACCACCACAGCGACAACAGCGACTATAAGTAGTAGCGGTATCATCAGCATCCACAATCGTTTTTTCTTCATTTAGGACAACCTCCTTTATCTTATATAAAGCCAACTGTATATATTGTATATATACACCTATATACAGTTTTTGTCAACCTACTATATTAGCTATTGCACGCAAAATACCTCTACATGCATAAAAAAAGAAGCTGTACACATTGCATGTACAGCTTCTTTTTTATGTTTCTTTTATCACTTGAAGCCGAAAGATTAAACTAACTCAAGAATAACCTTCATAGCTCCGTCACCACGACGTTCGCCGATTTTTACGATACGTGTGTATCCACCCTTACGGCTTGCATATTTTACACCGTACTCATCAAAGAGCTTTGCTGTAAGGTCAACCTTCTTTGTAGCGGCCTTCTTACCTGCTGCCTCTGTCGGAACCTCAACAACCGGATACAATACCTTAAGCATCTGACGTCTTGCATGAAGTCTGGATGGCTGATCCTTCTTAACAGTCTTCTGAACTTCATCGTACTGTGTAACCTTCTTGCCATCAACAACTTCCTTGATGCGCTTGCCGTCTTTATCCTTCTTAGCAACCTTAGCAGTTACAGTTACTTCGTCATAGTTATCCTTTTCCTTTACTGCTAATGTGATAAGACGCTCAGCAATCTTGCGTACTTCCTTTGCTCTTGCCTCTGTTGTCTCAATCTTTCCATGATACAACAGCTGTGTTACCTGATTACGAAGTAATGCAATTCTCTGATCTGACTTTTTACCAAGTTTTCTATACATTGCCATGTTCTAATTTTCCTCCTTACCCTTTCGGGTCTTCACTTTGCTTACTAAACCTTCGGCTTAAGTGGACATGCCATAAGGGGGTACCGCTTGCGGTGGATTCCTTATGGCCACCTATGTGTAAATTATTCAACCGCTCATGTCGGTCTATGTGTAAATTACTCATCTCCTGTACGAAGTGACAAACCAAGCTCCTTGAGCTTTGCATAGACCTCATCCAAAGACTTACGACCAAGGTTACGAACCTTCATCATGTCGTCCGGTGTCTTATTTGTCAACTCTTCCACGGTGTTAATGCCTGCTCTCTTCAAGCAGTTGTATGAACGAACGGAAAGCTCCAGCTCATCGATGCTCATCTCAAGCACCTTCTCCTTCTGATCATCTTCCTTCTCTACCATAACGTCGACTGTCTTTGCATTTTCTGAAAGGTCGATAAAGAGATTCAAATGCTCGCTCAATACCTTTGCTGCGAGGCTGACTGCCTCATCCGGTGCTAATGTACCGTTTGTAAATACATCCAATGTGAGCTTGTCATAATCTGTAATCTGACCGACACGAGTATTTTCAACTGTCAGATTTACACGCTCTACAGGTGTATAGATGGAATCAACTGCGATTGCATCAATAGATGAATCGAGATTCTTGTTCTTATCGGAACCAACGTAACCTCTGCCATTTGTAATCAGAAGCTCCATCTCCAATTTTGCTTCCGGACCGCTCAAATTTGCAATCTCAAGCTCCGGATTCAAAATCTCGATATCTGCGTCTACCTGAATATCACCAGCTGTTACTACCTTATCACCTGAAGCATCAATATATGCAACCTTTGGCTCATTTGTAGTAGAGTTGTTCTTGATGCAGAGCTCCTTGATGTTCATAACAATCTCTGTCACATCTTCCTTTACACCCGGAATGGAGCTGAACTCATGCAGCACACCCTTGATTTTAATCTGGCTGACTGCAGTTCCCGGCAATGATGACAACATAATTCTGCGAAGAGAATTACCAAGTGTTGTACCATAGCCTCTTTCCAACGGTTCTACAACAAATTTTCCGTATTTGTTATCGTCTGAAATCTCTGCGATTTCAATTCTAGGTTTTTCAAATTCAAACACTACTGACCCTCCTTCTGGATAACCGGTGTTACTTAGCTACAAACCCTCTACTTACGCGAATTACTTAGAATACAACTCGACAATAAGTGTCTCATTTACAGGAACATCAATCTGCTCTCTGAGTGGTAATTCTTTCACTGTTCCGCTCAGTGACTCAAGGTCAGACTCAAGCCATGCCGGAGCAACAACACCTGCATTTGCCTCAACAATATCCTTATATCTCTGAAGAGACTTGCTCTTCTCTTTGATTTCAATCTTGTCACCGGCACTTACTCTGTATGAAGGAATATTTACGCACTTGCCATTTACCAGTACGTGCTTGTGGTCAACGATCTGTCTTGCCTCACGTCTTGTTCTTGCGAATCCCATACGGAAGACAATGTTATCAAGTCTTGTCTCAAGCAGAACCATAAGGTTCGGACCTGTAAGACCAGGCATTCTCTCTGCCTTGTTATATAAGTTACGGAAAGGCTTCTCAAGCATACCGTAAATGAACTTTGCCTTCTGCTTTTCACGAAGCTGTAAACCGTACTCGCTTACTTTTCTATTTGCTCTTGTTAATTTTCTTCTAGACTTCTTATTCACACCGAGAACAACCGGATCCATATCTAAGGATCTACATCTCTTGAGAATAGGGGTTCTATCTACTGCCATTTCCATGTACCTCCTTAATTAGACTCTTCTTCTCTTAGGTGGACGACATCCGTTGTGTGGTACCGGAGTTACGTCACGAATACTCAAAACTTCAAGACCGCAGGCTGCGAGTGCACGAATTGCTGCCTCTCTACCTGAACCAGGTCCCTTAACCATAACGTCTACGGACTTTAATCCATAAGGAAGTGCTGCCTTTGTAGCAGTTTCTGCTGCCATCTGTGCAGCATATGGTGTAGACTTTTTGGATCCTCTGAATCCAAGTCCGCCTGCACTTGCCCAAGATAATGCATTACCCTCGGCGTCTGTTAATGTAACAATTGTATTGTTAAAAGATGACTGAATATGAGCCTGTCCACGATCAACGTTCTTTCTAACACGCTTCTTAGCCACTTTCTTCGTAGTAACTTTCTTAGCCATTAGCCCAAACCTCCATTACTTCTTCTTATTTGCTACTGTCTTCTTAGGACCCTTACGAGTTCTAGCATTTGTCTTTGTCTTCTGTCCACGAACAGGTAATCCCTTTCTGTGACGGATACCACGGTAGCAACCGATTTCCTGTAAACGCTTAATGTTAAGAGCTACTTCTCTACGCAAATCACCCTCAACAACCTGTGTTTCGTTGATCACTTCGCTGAGTCTCTTTACCTCATCGTCTGTCAAATCACGAACTCTTGTGTCCGGATTTACGTTTGCTTCTTTCAGAATTCTTGTAGCTGATGTTCTTCCTATACCATAAATATAGGTAAGTCCGATTTCGATTCGCTTTTCTCTTGGTAAATCAACACCTGAAATACGAGCCATTCTAATTATACCTCCGTAAAATAACTACTTTTGTTCCGTTCTCTTTTGAATATCTTCTATATATAATAGAAGGTGAAATGCATACCCAAAGATTATGGAACTTCCCTTAATAATTTGGCACCTGTGTGCCCAGCCGCTTTTATCAACTCCAGCCAAGAGCTGATGTCCGTTGTCGTCCACCCGATATACGGCGTGGCGTCAATCGAAGTTGGTATGTAATGTGGAATACCATTACACGCACAAATACAAGGCATAGTTATAGATGGGCTATCATCCTAAATACCTTGTTCCAACTGTCCCGTCAGATTGAAAGACCTAATGTCTAACAATGACCCATGTTTTATGGATTTAACCCTGACGCTGTTTGTGCTTTGGATTTTCGCAGATTATACGAATACTGCCTTTTCTTTTAATGACTTTGCACTTATCGCAAATTGGTTTAACTGATGCTCTAACCTTCATTAAAATACTCTCCTTTCCAAAAAGTCCGCTACGAAATAACATGATATCATCTTCCATAGCAGAATGCAAGTAAAAAATAAAATTTATTTTGCTCTCCAAGTGATTCTGCCCTTTGTCAGATCATATGGAGATAAAACAACGGTAACCTTATCGCCCGGAAGAATTTTGATGTAATTCATTCTGAGCTTTCCACTGATGTGAGCAAGTACTTTTAATCCATTCTCTAACTCTACCTGAAACATTGCATTTGGAAGCTTTTCCAATACGGTTCCTTCCATTTCAATCTCGTCTGCCTTTGGCATATAATATCCTCCTTACTTTTGGATGCTAGATCTCGATTCCCTCTGCTTGCGACAAAATCTCCGGTTCTCCCTCGGTAATCAGCACTGTATTTTCATAATGTGCCGAACGTGAGCCGTCCGCAGTGACAACCGTCCAGTCATCATCCAGCCAACACACCTCATAGGAACCGATATTAATCATCGGTTCGATTGCAATTACCATACCCGGCCGAAGTTTCGGTCCTTTTCGGTGTCTTCTGAAATTTGGTACCTCCGGTGCTTCGTGCAGGCTTGCTCCCACACCATGCCCGACCAAATCCCGAACCGCCGAATATCCTCTTTCTGTTATATAATCAAACACTGCGTTTGAAATATCCGCTATGTGATTTCCTGCCTTACACTGCTTAAATGCCTCAAAAAAGCTTTCCTTTGTTACGCGAATCAGTGCCTCGGATTCATCATCAATTACTCCGACGCCGTAAGTTCTCGCCGCATCGGAATGATACCCTTTGTAAAGTACTCCGGCATCCAGGCTTACGATGTCGCCTTCCTCCAGGATTCTGTCCTTTGACGGAATCCCATGTACAACCTCATCATTTACGGATACGCAGATGGATGCAGGGTAGCCCTGATAATTCAGGAAGGATGGTTCGCAGCCAAAGCTTCGAATCACTTCTTCGCCCCGCTTATCAATATCGTATGTGGATATACCCGGTTTAATTATCTTTTTCAGTTCCTCATGCGTGATGGCGAGGATTCGCCCCGCCTCACGCATAAGTGCTATTTCTCGTTCTGATTTTATTATTATAGCCATTTTGACTCCATTATTACGGATTTTACTCACCTAAAATAGCCACAATTGCATTAAAGACATCCTTCATATCCTTTGTACCGTCTACCTCAGCAATCACGCCCTTCTTTGTATAGAAGTCAATGAGTGGCTGTGTCTGCTCGTGATATACGTTCAAACGGTTCAAAACTGTCTCCGGCTTATCATCATCTCTAAGGATCAGATCTGCACCACATGTATCACACTTGCCTTCTACCTTTGTAGGATTAAATACGATGTGGTAAGTAGCTCCACAGCCAACGCATGCACGTCTGCCTGACATTCTGTTTACGATGTTCTCATCCGGTACTTCCACATTGACAGCGTAGTCGATAGACTCGCCATTTGCGGAAAGTGCTGCATCTAATGCCTCTGCCTGTGGAATCGTTCTCGGGAATCCATCGAGAATATAACCATTCTTGCAATCGTCTGCCTTGAAACGATCCATAATCAAATCTACTACAAGCTCGTCCGGAACAAGAAGTCCTTTGTCCATGTACTCCTTTGCCTTTGCGCCAAGCTCTGTTCCGTTTTTAATATTTGCACGGAAGATATCTCCGGTTGAAATGTGCGGAATTCCGTACTTCTCAGCCAGCATCTTCGCCTGTGTTCCTTTGCCTGCACCCGGTGCGCCTAACATAATAATCTTCATGTTACGTTTCCCTCCATACTTTCTCATTTAAAATTTGTTTTTCCCTATAACTAGGAATAGGAATGTACCCATAGGATACACTCCTGCTTCCTTTTACTGACTTTAATCATTCAGGAATCCCGAATAATTTCGAACAATCATCTTGGACTCAATCTGATCAATCGTCTCAAGAACTACACCGACGATAATGATGAGGGATGTTCCGCCGAATGATACATTTGCACCGAACATTCCGTTGAAGAAGATCGGAATAATTGCAACAATCAGCAATCCAACTGCACCGATAAATACGATGTAATTCAAAATCTTATTCAAATAATCCTGTGTCGGTTTACCCGGACGAATACCCGGTATAAAGCCTCCGCTTCTCTTTAAGTTGTTTGCAACCTCCATCGGATTGAATGTTACCGATGTGTAGAAGTATGCGAAGAATACAACCAACAGGATATATACTATCAGACCAACATTTGCCCATGGATATGCAGGATTGAACCAGTAATTTGAATTCATGCCCCTTAAAATCTTTGCCCAGACTCCCGATGTCTTGATACTAAACAGGTTTACAATTACCATCGGTACCGAAAGAATCGAGGAAGCAAAGATGACAGGAATTACGCTTGAGGTATTAACCTTAAGAGGAATATGGCTCTGCTGGCCACCCATCAATCTTCTACCCTGTACTTTCTGTGCATGCTGTACCGGAATCTTTCTTACTCCGCCCTGCAGCAAAACAACCAATATCGTTGTCAGTAAAACAACGCCTATAATAATTGCACCTGCAATTACCTGGTCAACAATTTCCTGACCCTTCATGAACTTTGTGTATAAATCTGAAAAATCACTTGGCATTCTGGAAACGATATTAATCAAAAGGATAATTGATATACCGTTACCGACGCCCTTTTCTGTCACGCGCTCACCGAGCCACATTACAAATGCACTACCGGTTGTCAGTGTGATGATAACCACAAGATAACCAAGCACGCCCGGAATCGTCATGTAATTGCCACGGTCAAAACCAATGGCAAGTCCAAGACTCTCAATTACAGAAAGTAAAATTGTTACGTATCTTGTAATTGCTGTAAGTTTCTTTCTTCCATCTTCGCCATCCTTCTGCATCTCCTCCAATGCCGGAATGGCAATGGTAAGAAGCTGGATGATAATGGAAGATGTAATGTACGGTGTTACGTTCAGAGCAAAAATTGACATCTGCGTAAAAGATCCACCTGTGAAGGAGCTGAGGAAGCTGTTTGCA
Organism: Wujia sp.; assembly: GCA_051879935.1. GTDB lineage: Bacteria > Bacillota > Clostridia > Lachnospirales > Lachnospiraceae > Coprococcus_C. The sequence goes on along the minus strand of JBJEMZ010000096.1, from coordinate 538 downwards.
TCTCCGAGCGCTGACTCGAGGTACATCTTGATTGCTTCCGTATTCAGTCCCGGCACCGGAATCTGCGAACCTAATCTTATTACTACAAGGACAAAGAATGTAAAGAGAAGCCCCATACGAATTTCTTTGACCTTGAAAGCGTCCCGTAGGGTTTTAAACATACTAAATCACCTCTGCTTTTCCACCAAGAGCTTCAATCTTCTCTGCAGCGGTCTTACTGAATGCATTTACCTTAACAGTAAGCTTTTTTGTCAACTCTCCATTTCCTAAAATCTTAACACCATCTCTGGCATTCTTTACAACACCAGCCTCAATCAGAGTTGCTACAGAAACCTCTGCACCATCCTCAAATCTCTCAAGTGCTGACAAATTAATTGCAACGATTTCCTTATGATTTCTGCAGTTGAATCCTCTCTTCGGAATTCTTCTGTAGAGTGGCATCTGACCACCTTCAAAACCAGGTCTTGGAGCTCCGGAACGAGCCTTCTGTCCCTTGTGACCCTTACCTGCGGTCTTGCCATTTCCTGAACCATGTCCA
>JBJEMZ010000095.1:0-2588 GCA_051879935.1 Wujia sp. | reverse complement strand
CCTACTCCGGTGCAAGAACCTTAGTAACGATGAAACAGGTCGGTTTAAATGTCGCCGCTGACCCGCTTATGTCACTTGCTTATGTCGGTGTCAAGGGCGGTATGGTTATCGTCTCCGCAGACGATCCGGGTCCTATCTCATCCCAGACAGAACAGGACACAAGAGCATTTGCAGAGTTTTGCCGCATACCTGTATTCGACCCAACATCACCGGAAGAAGCATATCAGATGATTCAGGATGCGTTCGACTATTCTGAAAAATATAAGACTCCGGTATTGTTCCGTCCGACAACAAGAGTCTGTCATGCTTATGCGTCCATCGATGTAAAAGATGATTATGCGCCAAAAGACTATGAAGGCTTCGTGAAGGATGCATCGAAGTGGGTTATCTTCCCAAGGCTTTCTTTTGCGAACCACAAAATGATTGAAGCCCGGAATGTTGAAATCGGCAAAGATTTTTCAGCCTACAAAGGAAATGTTGTAAATACCGGTTCGTCAAAAAAGGCAGTATTTGCATCCGGCGTCAGCTACGCCTACGCCAAGGAATTCCTTGCGAATCATCCGGACATCAAGCTTGTCAAGATTGCAACACCGCATCCGTTTCCGGAGAATTTTGTGTTAGACGTTCTACAAGGAGTGGATGAAGTTATCTGTTTCGAAGAGCTTAGCCCTTACATAGAAAATCAGCTTTACCGCCTGATTGGTGTTCACCATCTGCCTGTTATGGTATACGGCAAGCGCACCGGCCATGTTCCGGTTGCCGGAGAGCTTTCATCGGACCTGATAGCCGGTATCCTCTCCGACTATCTCGGGATTGAAAAATTTGCGGATGGCATGGATACAGACGATGCACCGGCACTCCCGGTACGGCCTCCTGTTTTATGCGCCGGCTGTCCGCACAGAGCTTCCTTCTACGCTGTGAAAAAGGCAATGAAAGGAAAGAACGCATACTTCTGCGGTGATATCGGATGTTACACCCTCGGCAATGCCATACCACTCGATATGGTTGATACATGTCTTTGCATGGGTGCCGGAATCACAATGGCACAGGGCTTCCACTGGGTAGACCCGGATGCGCAAGCTTTTGCATTTGTCGGCGACTCCACATTTTTTGCTTCCGGTATGACCGGCGTCGTGAATGCACTTTACAATGAAGCGAATATGACACTCTGCGTCCTGGATAACTCAACAACCGCCATGACCGGTCACCAGCCACATCCGGGAACAGGCCGCAATATGATGGGCGATATCGTCGAGAAAATCGATATCGTCAAAGTGTTGGAAGGTATGGGTGTTGCCAAGATACTCGTAGTTGATCCGCTAGATTTGGAGAAAGCGGTTGCCGCTGTCACGGAATGCAGTGAGACGCCGGGGGTAAAAGCAATTATCTTTAAATCCCCATGTGTTGCAATTACCAAGCCAACCGGCAAGGCCTGCATCAAGGATAACTGCATTAATTGTAAGAAATGTATCAATGAGATTGGCTGCCCTGCATTGATAATTAAGGACGGCAAAGTCGCAATCGATGACTCCCTTTGCACCGGCTGTGGTTTGTGCACACACATTTGTCCGGTCGGCTCCATCGAGGTGTCAAAGCCAGAGGATACAGAGGCTACAAATGCTGTTGCAGCAAAAGCGAAAGGAGGCAACGCATAATGAACAAAGATATTTTACTGTGCGGTGTCGGCGGTCAGGGTACCGTCCTCGCCTCCAAATTAATTGCTGCTGCCGCCATGGCGAAAGGCGCCCCTGTACACAGTGCCGAGACAATCGGCATGGCACAGCGTGGCGGTTCCGTAACGTCCCATATCCGCATCGGCGACAAGGCAAGCTCACCACTGATTCCACTCGGTTGTGCAGATATATTAATCGCCTTTGAACCATCCGAGGCTGTGCGAAATCTGAAGTTTCTGAAAAAGGACGGCATTGTGATTGTCAATACGGTTCCGGTGAGGCCGACGACAGAGTCCCTTCACCCAACCGGTTATGACGGAACAGAAATGATTGATTATCTAAAGAAAAAATGCACCTGCATCACGGTGAATGCAGAGGAACTATGCAGGCCGCTTGGTTCTTCCAAATTCTTCAACGTGGCTGTGCTGGGCGTCTTGATTGCAAGCGGCAGGCTTGCCATCGATGCCGATACAATGAAAGAAGAAATTAAAAAACGTGTTCCGGAACGTTTTATAGATATGAATCTAAAAGCTTTTGAAATCGGAGGTGCTTACATATGCAATTAAACGAAACACAATTATCACAGGTGGACGCGCAGGTAAAACGCCTGGTGAAAACCGACAGCTACTACGGAAAAATCTATAAGGATTTGGGGATTACCGGCGTATCTTCCCAAGAAGCCTTTGAAGCGCTTCCATTTTCCAGCAAGGATGATCTTCGAAATGCATATCCGCTTGGTATTCAGGCCGTTCCCGACGAGGAAGTCGTTCGAATCCACTCCTCCTCCGGCACAACCGGCAAACCGGTTATCATCCCATATACCGCAAAGGATGTAGACGATTGGGCAACTATGTTTGCACGCTGCTACGAGACAGCCGGCATCACAAAGGAGGACCGCATCCAGATTACTCCGGG
>JBJEMZ010000094.1:0-2592 GCA_051879935.1 Wujia sp. | reverse complement strand
GATTCAGCCCACGGACAAAAAGTGTAGTTTACAGGAGAAAAATTTATGATTCGTGTATTATTTTGTTGTCATGGGAATATATGCAGAAGCACAATGGCTGAGAGCGTGTTGACTGACATGGTCAAAAAATTAAACATAGAGAATCACTTTGAGATTGCGTCCGCGGGCACCAGCAGAGAAGAGATTGGCAATCCTGTGCACTATGGAACTGTAGGGAAGCTTCGTCAGTTGGGAATTCCGGTGGTGCCACACAAGGCGGTCCAGATGACAAAAGCAGATTATGAATATTATGATTATCTGATTGGGATGGACAGTGCCAATCTATATAATATGATGCGCATTGCAGGCGGGACGGATACGGATAAAAAGATCTATAAGCTGTTGTCGTTTGTGGGGAAGAACAGGGATGTGGCGGATCCCTGGTATACCGGAGATTTTGATGCGACATACCGGGACGTGAAGGAAGGCTGCGAGGCTCTTCTGGAAGTACTGAAACATGATAATAAATTTCAGAGCGAATAAAACAGAAATCGCAGAAAGAGGGAAACAGAAAATAATCGAGAAACATAAAACGTAAAATATAGACTAGAGAATACGAAAAACGGGGAAAACAAAGCAAAAAACACGAAGGGAGAAAACCAATATGGCGGAGAGAGTATTTGCATGTACCGGGAAAGGTGGCGTCGGAAAGACATCTTTGTCGGCACTGATGGTTCGGCTGCTTGTTAAGAGGCATCCGGATAAAAAGATTTTGGCGATTGATGCGGATCCTGCGGTCGGGCTTGCCACAGCATTAGGCGTGGATGTGACGCATACCGTGAACGATGTCCGGTTGAATTTTATCGATGAACTGCAGGGAGCAAACAAGCCCTCTGCACTTGAGGTCATGAATGAGGCACATTACGAAGTAATCAATACGGTTATGGACTGCGGGGATTACTGCTTTATGGCAATCGGGCGTCCGGAGGGAGCCGGGTGCTACTGTTCCGTAAACAGTTTTCTAAAGAGTATCATTTCGGAGCTTTTGGATAGTTTTGATTATGTAGTAATCGATGGGGAGGCTGGTGTTGAGCAGATCAATCGACGCGTGCTGGAGAAGGTTACAGATTTGATTCTGATCAGCGATTCCTCAAAGAAGGGGATTGATGTCATCAAAACGATCAAAAAGGTTGCAAAGGATCTGGATATGTACTCCAATGATTATACCATTATTAACCGGGTTCGAAACGAAAAGGTGCTTAATCTTCTGGACCTTTCGGATATGAATGTAGCAGGATACATTCAGGAGGATGAGAGTCTGGAACTGTTGGATATCAAGGGACAGAGTCTTATGAATTTAGATGAGGGTAGTGAGACAATTAAGAAGCTGTGGGAGATATTAGAGGGAGTCGGTGCTTAGATGAAGGACCTGAAACACATTCATTTTTATGAGAAGCTTTTGGATGAGGCTAACAATGAGCTTGTTCGAAAGGAAAAGGCAAATGGGAAGATTGCAGTGGGATACACATGCTATTATGTTCCGGAAGTTCTGTTAAATGTAGGCGATGCATTTAGCGTGAGACTTCGTGCGCCGCGAACTGGCTCTTTGGATATTTCGCAGTATTACATGTCTTCGTTTGTCTGCGGATATACCCGGGCACTGTTTGAGAGAGCCTATGAGGGAGGATATAATTTCTTAGATTACTGGTGTGCTTCGGATACATGTCAGCAGATGAACCGGGTTGTGGAAAATGTAGATGAGTTAAAGCTGATTGATAATCCGGGATTTGGGTATGGAATCATAGATGCACCGATGAAGGTTTCGGAGCATGGACTGAAGCATTATATGACGCAGATTAAAACGGAGTTTTTGGAGCCGCTAGAGGAACGCTTTGGCATTGATATATCGGATGCGTCCATTCGTGCTGCGGTAAAAGAACATAACGAAATGTGCGAGGTATTTGAGGAGATATCCAAGCTTCGAAAGGAGATGAACCCGAGGATTACTCCGAGGGAGCTACATATTTTATCTTTAGTTTCTTATGCATGTCCGACGGCGCAGATACTGCCATATCTGAAGGAAACATTAGAAGATCTGCGCACAAGAGAACCGGATGAGAAGAACAAATGGAAAGCAAGGCTGATTGTCGTAGGCTCGGAATTGGACGACTATGCATTTTCGGAGATTATGGAAGCCTGCAGAGCGTATGTGGTTGCAGACCGGTATTGCTTCGGGACGATGCCTGGCAGGCAGCAGATTTTGTTAAAGGATGAGGAGCCTGCTTTAGAACAGATTTGCAGATTCTATCTGGATACCAACCCTTGCCCAAGATTTATGTCTCAGGAAAAGGTTATGCAGAGACATGAAGATTTATTGCGTTATGCACAGGAATTTCATGCAGATGGTATCGTGTATGAGCAGGCAAAATTCTGTGATTTCTGGGGTTATGAAAAATTAATCGGCATTTCTTATATCAAGGAAAAGAGCGACATCCCAACCATTTCTGTTGACCGGGAATATGTACTGAGTGGTTCCGGTCAGCTGATGACCCGGATACAGGCATTTGTGGAAAGTCTCACGCTCAAAAGACTTCAGAAGGAAAGGGGTGTGAG
>JBJEMZ010000093.1:0-2674 GCA_051879935.1 Wujia sp. | reverse complement strand
CACTTGCAGAGGGAGAAGAATATGTTCCGGTAACCGGTGTAACACTTGATAAGACATCCCTTTCAATGAATATGGAGAGTAATAAGACGGCGACCCTTTCTGCAGTTGTAAGCCCGGAGGATGCAACGGATCAGACAGTGCAGTATTATTCGTCCGATGAGACAGTTGCTACCGTGGATAATACAGGAAAGGTTACGGCGGTAGGACCGGGAGAAGCTGTGATAACCGTAAGAACTAATCTTTCAGGCAAAGAGGCTGCCTGCACGGTAAAGGTATATCAAAAGTATGCAGCACCGTCTGCTCCGACTGTGGTAAGTGTGACAACGAATACGATAACGCTACAAACACTAACAGGCTGTGAGTATTCCAAAGATGGGGTCAATTGGCAGGCGTCTAACGTATTTACCGGACTACAGGAGGGAACAGCCTATACGTTCTTTGCAAGAAAAACAGCAAACGGTTATTATACAATCAGTGACAAGAGTAATGGTACAAATGTAACAACAAAGACAACACCGGTACCGGATCCAACACCGACACCTGTTCCGGTTGTGAATGTAAGTTATCGTACCCATGTACAATCATTTGGCTGGCAGACACCTGTTTCAAACGGTATTATGAGTGGAACAAGCGGAAAGGCAAAACGTCTGGAAGGTATTGAAATATCCGTGAATGGTAACAATAAGGTCGGTATTCAGTACACAACACACTGTCAGAGTTATGGATGGCTGCCTTGGTCGGCAAACGGAGAAATGAATGGAACCGAAGGTGAGGCGAAGCGGCTTGAGGCAATTAAGATACAGCTCACCGGAAGTGATGCTGATAAATACGATGTGTATTACCGCGTGCATGCGCAGTCATATGGCTGGCTGAACTGGGCAAAGAACGGAGAACCGGCTGGAACTGCAGGTTATGCAAAACGTCTGGAAGGAATACAGATTGTAGTTGTAAAAAAGAATGAAAGCTTTAACAGGAATATGCAAAATATCAGTTCTGTAAGGAACGAAGCATATATTGCAAAAGCGGGATCCTCTCCGGTAGTTGGCGCTCCTGCAACCGATGCATTAAAGCCTGTAATTCCGGGTGTAAGTACATCAAATGTTGCTTATAAGACCCATGTTCAGACATATGGCTGGCAGGGCTGGAAATACAATGGTTCCATGTCAGGAACTTCCGGTGAGGCAAAGCGACTTGAGGGAATTAATATCAAGCTCACAAACAAGCAGTATGATGGAGGTATTAACTACACCACCCATGTTCAGACATATGGCTGGCAGGGAGATGTTAATAATCCAAATACATGGAAGAAAGATGGCGAGATGTCAGGAACTTCCGGTGAGGCGAAGCGACTTGAAGCAATCTGTATTACATTGACCGGAGAGATGGCAAAGCACTATGATGTATATTATCGGGTACATGCACAGAGTTTTGGCTGGCTCGACTGGGCGAAGAATGGAGAACCGGCTGGAACGGCAGGCTATGCAAAACGATTGGAAGGAATCGAGATTGTACTGGTGGAAAAGGGAGGAAAGGCTCCGGGTAGTACAGCGAGACCTTACGTAGAAAAATTCATAAAAAACAATTGACATTTCGTGACAATGGGTTTACTATAAGCCCAGTTTAATTGAATACGGTACACAAACCTATGATGTGGAGATAACGTTATATCGTGCACGTACAGAGAATCCGGGAGGCTGAGAACCGGGTCGAACGCAGTGTAGCAAATGGACCACGGAGGGCATAGTCAAAGGAGAAGATTCTCTGAGTATTCTATGACGTTCGCATACGTTAGTTGCAGGAGATATGATAGTATTTCCGTAAGAGCATAAGATTTTTTTCTTATGAAACAAGGTGGCACCGCGGATATTCCGTCCTTGACAAAATTGTATTTTGTCAAGGACTTTTTTATTTGCGTAAATGACGAAAAGGAGGCAGGAAGATGGTGAAACCGACATTGGAAGAGGCGTTAAGCCTTGCAGGTGATTACAAAGTGATTCCGGTATGTAAGGAGATTTTTTCGGATATCCGGACACCAATCCAGGTGTTGAAGATTCTGAAGAAGGCAAGTGAGCATTGCTATATGCTTGAAAGTGTGGAGAATCAGGAAAAATGGGGCAGATATACATTTCTCGGGTATAAGCCGAAGCTTTGTGTGACATGCATGAACGGACATCTGAAGGTGGCAGATGTGAATGGAACAGTTATCCGGGAGGAAGACGTAACGCATCCGGCAGACTGTATCAATGAGATTATCGCACAATACAAGAGCCCGCGTCTGGAAGGTTTTCCGTCTTTCACCGGCGGTTTAGTCGGATACTTCGCGTATGATTATATCAAATACAGTGAGCCGAAGCTGAATCTGGATGCAGAAGATCAGGAAGGGTTCAATGATGTGGACCTTATGTTGTTTGACAAGGTAATTGCTTTTGACAACGTAAAGCAGAAAATGCTCATTATCGCAAATGCAAAGACGGATCATCTTGCTGATAATTACAGAAAGGCAGTGGAGGAGATATCAGAAATCATTGAGCTGATCAGGCATGGAGAGGAAGCACATATCGAACCGGCACGCATGACATCAGAATATAGGAGCCTGTTTGACAAGGACGCCTTTTGCAGTATGGTTGAGAAGGCAAAGCGGTATATTTATGAGGGCGATATATTCCAGGTTGTA
>JBJEMZ010000092.1:0-12704 GCA_051879935.1 Wujia sp. | reverse complement strand
AACCTCTGCGTATGCCTTTTCAAAATGTATCACAAACGTATCATCGGTCAAAGGCTCTCCCAGGGTAAAGGCAACAACCCTTCCTCTCACACGGATTAATGCACCAATCAAACCTAAGCTTTTTCGATGAGAAAGTGCATATCGAATAATCCGCTGTTCCTCACGCTTCTCCTCCTTGCGCTCCTCCCCACTGGCGTCCTCCCAGTCCTCGAGAAGCGACAGACAATCCTCATAATTCTTTCCATTGATACGCTCATATTCATAATCCGGATAATTCTCTAAAAACCGGTTGATGTGATTTCGTTTTGCATGCAGCTTCTTTCCTGACAGATTGGCCAATGTATCAAATGTATAGAGGTAATCTGCAAGATCACGATCATACGCAATCTGATACTGACCCGGATACCACGCTTCAATCTGCGCGAACATCTCCGGCTGCACCGAATACAATGCAAATGGCAGATTACTTTTTTCAAAGTAATCCACCATCTTGTCAAATGCATATTTCGGATCATGCTCTCCTATCGGAAAGGTGAGCGATGTCAGTCTTCCATTCTCCTCTTCACCAAACACAAGCATATCTCCGATAATCGTGAATTTTGTATGATAAAAATCACACCAGAATAAACTGTTTCCGGTTGAAAATTCACAACCTCTGTACTTATTAAAGCTCAGATAATAATCCAATATCTCCTTGCTGTCAAATCCCGGTTTCCGTATCTCCATTGTCTCATCCCTGTTCTTTATTTTTCATAGGCTGGTTAAGTTGACTTTATTTCCCTTCTAAGAGAATATCCACATCATTTCGCCCATACTCACATAATTGTTTCCGGATTTCCTCGATTGTATACTCATCCGCATGAATTTCTATTTTGTCAAACAGATGATCCACATAGCCACACCATTTTTCATAGATTCGAACCAAATCTTGTGTTGTAGGCTCCTTCTGCTTGTGCTCAGCTGCAACAGCCCCGGACATAATCTCCTTCATTGATAATGTTCTCGGCTCGATACCATAAGCAATATAACGAATCTCTTCCGTTCGTACAAGTGCACAATCATACATCTCTACCAAAAGGTCATCAATACAGTCAGCTGCTATATTGAAATAATGATAATAGACTTCTGCCGGACGTCTCTGTGGACGACTGGCAACATCCTCCTTGTTATACCAATAAAACTCTTCGTCACTGGATACTTTTGACTTTGCGCGTTTATTTTTCTTGGAACCATACGAAGAGAGCTCCTCATTAATTCCAAACATCGTTTCAACCGGCACCTGCGCTGCTTTTAAATCACCCATGATGGCAGCACCCATAGCTTCCGCCTCCCGAACAGATGCCGCAATGGCTTCGTTACTCAAAGTAATATTCGGAATGTCCGGTCCAAACGCAGAGTCCTCATATACATCCGGCTGTGCAAATGCAGAATCAACCGTTGTATCCGTCTCCTTCTTCCGTTTGTGTTTCTTTTTTGGCTTCTTCGGTTCTTCTGCTAATTCCGTTTCATCATTTGTCTGTGGTTCACCGACTGCATCTGTCTCTACACTATCCTCCGGGGAGCGGTCTTCCATTCCCGCGCCTGGCGTTTCCTCAAATTCTTCCTCCGGCAGCACATCCGCAAACGCAGAATCTATCGTTCTTCTTTTTTCCTTCTTTACAGCATCCGTATCCAATTCCTGTGTCGGTGCATTTGGATGATTCGGGTCTAAAACGGTTGGTATTGCATCGACATTCTCCGAATCCTCCGGTTCAAAATCTTCCTCAAATTCATCTTCCTCGTACGCATCCTCCGGATCAGCATCGTCTGCATCTTCAGAATCTGCCATAGCCTCCGTGTCTGCATCCAGATTATCCACATAAAAATCGTCCGATATCATATCGTCTGTATCTTCAAAAATTGTACCATCCACATCGGACGACGCTTCATCCTCTTCGAACGAATCATCCTCCTCATCGTCATATCGTCTTCTTGATTTACTTGCGATGACTGCTATTGTCGCAATTATCAATATCAAAAACAGCGCCAGCAGCGCTACCAGATATATCATTGCCATCATTGATCGATCCATATCTTTTCCCAGCTTTCGTTTATTTTCGCTGTTCTCAAAATAAGAGAACTATCCTTATGTAGTATACTAAAAATACTTTCAATAATCAATAATATGTTGTAAATTGATTTTTGGTTTGCTATAATTTCAACAGAAATTTTGAGGAGATACAGGAGGCTGTAGAAAAAAAATGGCTAAGATAAGAACGAGATTTGCACCGAGCCCGACCGGCCGCATGCATGTAGGAAACTTACGAACCGCACTTTATGCCTATTTAGTCGCAAAGCATGAAGGCGGCGATTTTATACTTCGTATCGAGGATACCGACCAGGAACGTGAAGTAGAGGGTGCCGTAGACATCATCTACCGCACATTACAGAAGACCGGTCTTTCGCATGACGAGGGTCCGGATAAAGACGGTGGTGTCGGTCCATACATTCAGAGCGAGCGTCAGAAACAGGGTATCTATCTGGAATATGCAAAGAAATTGATTGATAAAGGCGAAGCATATTATTGCTTCTGTGACGAATGTCGTCTGAAAACCCTTGTGACAGAATTTGAGGGCAAGACGATCTCCCGCTATGACAAGCATTGTCTGAAGCTTTCCAAGGAGGAAGTGGAAGCAAACCTTGCAGCAGGCAAGCCGTATGTCATCCGTCAGAACAATCCGGTTGAAGGTACCACTACCTTTACCGATGAGCTTTACGGGGATATCACGGTAGAAAACGCAGAATTAGATGACATGATTCTGATCAAATCAGACGGATTTCCGACCTACAACTTTGCGAATGTGGTAGACGACCATCTGATGAATATCACACATGTTGTTCGTGGAAATGAATACCTGTCCTCCTCCCCGAAATATAACCGATTATATGAGGCATTCGGCTGGGAAGTCCCGACTTATATTCATTGTCCGCTTATCACGGATGAGGAGCACAAAAAGCTTTCCAAGCGAAGCGGTCACTCTTCCTTTGAGGATCTGCTGGAACAGGGATTTCTGACAGAGACCATCGTCAACTTTGTAGCACTGCTTGGCTGGTGTCCGGAGGATAACCGCGAGATTTATTCGTTGGAAGAGCTGGTGGAAGCCTTTGATTACCACCACATCTCCAAATCCCCGGCCGTGCTGGATATGACAAAGCTTCGCTGGATGAACAGCGAGTATATCAAAGCCATGGATGATGACCGGTTCTATGAGATGGCACTTCCTTATATCTTAGAGGTTGTGGACGAATCGATGGATACAAGAAAGATTGCTTCTATGGTAAAGAGCAGAATTGAGATCTTCCCGGATATCAGGGAGCAGATTGATTTTCTGGCAGAGGTTCCGGAATATGACGTGGCAATGTACACACATAAGAAGATGAAGACAAATCCGGAAAACTCGTTACAGCTTTTGCAGGAAGTACTTCCTGTATTAGAGGCGCAGGATGCATTTGATAATGACAGTCTGTTCGAAACACTGTCTGCATTTGGACAAGAACACGAATACAAAACCGGCTTTGTGATGTGGCCGCTTCGGACCGCCGTATCCGGCAAGCAGGCAACCCCGGGTGGTGCAACCGAATTGATGAGCATCCTCGGAAAAGAAGAAACACTGAAAAGAATCAAAGCTGCAATCGAGAAATTAAGTTAAAACACAAAAAGTCCCACACGCCAAAACGTGTGGGACTTTTTCATTAATTCAGTTCATCCAATGTCTTTGCATAGGATGGCAGGAATTCCTGCACAAAATCCTTCACCTCCGGATACTGCTCCGCCAGCTCCGAAACCATTCGTTCCGTACTCTCTTTCGCTTTCACAAATTCATGGTTTCCGGTTTTTTCTTCTTCAATACACTTAATCAGTGCTGAAAGCTTATCGGCAGCCTTTACCAGCTTCCAAAGATACTTATTCTCCTCGGTATCTTCTTTATCCTTAAAGAAATAGCTTCGATAATAATCCCGTAAATCCTCCGGAAGCTGTGCAAGCAGATTCTCGCAAGCCTCATCCTCGATCGAATGAAACAATTCTTTCATGCGATTGTTGTAGTATTTAATCGGCGTCGGCATATCTCCGGTTATGATTTCCGATGCATCGTGGTAAAGTCCGATAACTGCTGCCTTCTCGGCATTTAATTCCTTTCCATACCGCACATTTCCGATGACACACAATGCATGCGCAATCATACTCACTTCAAGGCTGTGTTCGGATAATGTCTCCGGATAAGTGTTTCTCATGAGTGCCCACCGCTCAATATATTTCATGCGGGCAATTGTCGCGTAAAAATTATATTCCATCTGTACTTTCTTCCTTTGTCTGCTGAAGCTTCACATTTTGATGTTTTTCAAACAGCTCCATAAATTCCTTACCACTTAAGTTTTCCTTCTCATACAAAACACCCGCGATGGCATCCAGCGTACTCATATTCTTTTTCAACAGCTTATAAGCCTTTTCGTAGCTTGCCTTTATCATGTTCTTGACTTCGGTATCTACCTTTGTCTCTGTCTCCGAAGAACAATTTAACACTCTGCGGTTATCGAGATATTCGCCGGTTACGCCCTCCAGCTGAACCATACCGAACTTATCCGACATACCATACATTGTAATCATCGTTCTGGCAATGCTCGTAGCTTTCTCGATATCATTCGACGCACCGTTTGTCACAGAGTCAAATTTTAATTCCTCTGCGGCACGTCCTGCCAGAAATGTGACGATGTCCTCTTCCATTTCTTTCTTTGTCTGAAGCTGTTTTTCTTCCTCCGGAACCTGCCATACATAACCGAGTGCGCCGGATGTACGCGGCACAATCGTAATGCGCTGAATCGGAAGCGTGTTTTTCTGCAAAGCCGCCACAAGTGCATGCCCGACTTCATGGTAAGCCACAATTTTTTTCTCACGCGGGGAAAGCAGCTTCTCCTTCTTTTCTTTTCCGGCAAAAACGATCTCGATAGACGCAATCAAATCCTTCTGTGATACATAGGTCCGCTTGTTCCGGACTGCAAGAAGTGCAGCCTCATTGACGATATTTGCAAGGTCGGCACCAACCGCACCGGAGGTTGCAAGTGCAAGCTCCCTGAAATCAACCGTCTCATCCATCTTCACATTTTTGGAGTGTACCTTCAGTGTATCAATACGCCCCTGTAAATCCGGTTTCGAAACGATGATACGTCTGTCAAACCGTCCCGGACGAAGCAGTGCCTTATCCAGCACCTCCGGCCGGTTTGTCGCCGCAAGCACAATAATACCCTTCGAGCTGTCAAATCCATCCATCTCGGAGAGAAGCTGATTTAATGTCTGCTCACGCTCGGAATCACCTCCGGACTGCCTTGTATCACGGCTTCGTCCGATGGCATCAATCTCATCGATAAAAATAATACACGGTGCCATGCTGTTTGCTTTCTTGAACAGTTCACGTACACGAGATGCACCCATTCCGACAAACATCTCCACAAATTCCGAACCGGAAAGAGAGAAAAACGGCACATTTGCTTCACCTGCCACTGCCTTTGCGAGAAGCGTTTTTCCGGTTCCCGGAGGACCGACAAGCAATGCACCTTTTGGAAGCTTTGCACCAATCTTCAGATAACGCTCCGGCTTGTCAAGGAAATCCACCATCTCAATCAGTGATTCCTTTGCCTCCTCCTGTCCGGCTACATCCGCAAATGTCACGCCGGTGGATTTCTCCACATACATCTTGGCAACATTTCTTCCCATGCCGCTTGATTTGGACATGTTTCGCATCAAAAGACTCATCAACAGATAAAATGCGCCAATCATCAAAACATAGGACATCACCGTAGAAAAAATAGCATTTTTCCCTTCGTCAACTTCCTCAAACTCCACCCCTGACTTTTCAAGCCGTTTCACCAGTTCATAGTCATCGGTACGAATTACAATCATCGTTTTCTCCATAACCGAGCCGGTCTCCTTGGAAACCGGTTTAAACACGATACGATCCCGGTACAGCTTCACCTCTGCCACTTCCTCGTCATCTAACATGGTCAGAAACTCATTGTATGTGATTTTCTCCTGTCCGGAGCTTTGTACCATCGCCACGCCCTGCCAGATGATAAATGTCAGGACAAGGGATACTATCCATATAACCGCGGTTCTCGGCGGTTTCTTTTTATTATTCGGGTTTCGATTGTCCGGATTCTGATTCTCCGAACCGGAATTTTTTTCCTGATTTTCCATAAATTATAAATCTCCAGTCATGAAAGGGCTGTTTCGCAAAGTAGTTACACCTTGTTCCGCAGCCCCGGTTTTTATAGATTATTTGTATAACGGATACTTGTCTGTGATACTCTTCACAAGTGCCATTGCCTTATCATTATCCTTGTCAATGACAGCCGCCTTAATGGCATCTGCAATCACAATCATATCGTCTTCCTTTGCACCTCTTGTTGTGATGGCAGGTGTTCCAAGACGGATACCACTTGTCACAAACGGTGATTTCGGGTCATTCGGCACTGTGTTCTTATTTGCTGTGATGTGTACGGAATCAAGCAGCTTCTCCACTTCCTTACCCGTCAGATCGAGATTTTGTAAATCCACAAGCATCAGATGGTTGTCTGTTCCGCCGGATACAATCTTGAATCCGCGCTCGGTAAGTGCCTGTGCCAGACATGCTGCGTTTTTCACTACCTGCTTCTGATATTCCTTATACTCATCCGATAATGCTTCCTTCAGGCAGACTGCCTTACCTGCAATCACATGCATGAGAGGGCCGCCCTGTATGCCCGGGAATACTGCTTTGTTGAAATTATACTTTTCATTTACTTCGTTACTTGAGAGAATCATACCGCCACGTGGACCGCGCAAGGTCTTGTGGGTCGTTGTTGTTGTAACATGTGCGTGCGGAATCGGACTTTGATGCAGTCCTGCTGCAACAAGACCTGCGATGTGTGCCATATCTACCATAAGCACTGCGCCAACTTCGTCTGCGATCTCACGGAAACGCTTAAAGTCAATGGCTCTTGCATATGCGGAAGCACCTGCTACAATCAGCTTTGGCTTGCACTCTTTTGCGATGCGAAGCACCTCATCATAATCAATATAACCATCGTCATTGACACCGTACGGTACAACATTGAAATATTTACCGGACATATTTACAGGTGAACCATGTGTAAGATGTCCGCCATGTGCCAGATTCATACCCATAAATGTATCTCCCGGCTCCATAATTGCAAAAAAGACTGCCATGTTTGCCTGCGCACCTGAATGTGGCTGAACATTTACATACTCACAGCCAAACAGCTCCTTTGCACGTTCTCTGGCAAGATCCTCCACAACATCCACATGCTCGCATCCACCGTAATAGCGCTTTCCCGGATATCCTTCTGCATACTTATTTGTAAGCGGGCTTCCCATCGCTGCCATAACTGCCTTTGATACGATATTCTCTGAGGCAATCAACTCGATATTGTCATTCTGTCTGTTAATCTCTGCGGTCATCGCTGCCGCAACTTCCGGGTCAAACCCTGCTATTTCATCAAAACTGTACATCTTTGTCCCTCCGTTTTTCTTTTTATTTTTTGGTATAAAATCTATTGTTAGATTATCGCATATTGCCATAGGAGTGTCAACCTAAACAAACTAAGAGCCGATTGTATTCTCCTGTTTTTTGATGCGTTTTCTCTCTGTCTCCTGTTTTTGTTTTTCTCGGCATCTGCCAATCAGATCCGACATGTAATAATTAATCTCTGCACCATATAATACAATCTGCATACCGACATAAAGCCAGATGATAATCAGCACAAGAGATGTCAGACTTCCATACATCTTGGAATTCGCCGCCGAATGCTGAATATAGATTGAAAAGCCATGTGTCATAAGCATCCACGCAAGTGCCGCAAGCGCTGCACCGGAGACTTCGTGCCTTACACTTCCCCGTCTGCTCGGCAGCTGATAATAGATAAGCAGCAGAAAACAGAAAATTATCACAAATGTAAACACATTTTTCATGCTCAGAATGAGCAGCGTTGCATTTGCAAATGCAGGATAATGGTCAATCACCTTATGTGCAATCTGCGTGCCGAAAATATGAAGCACAATCGCCACAAGACACAGCAGCATAAACACAAGTGTATAGAGGGCACAGATCAGTCGAACCAGAACAAAGTTTTTCTTCTGTTCCACGCCATAAATCTTATTGAGTCCCGTACTGAGTGCCTGCATGCCCTTCGCCGCAGACCACAGGCTGACTAAAACCGAAATAATCGTAAATGACTGAATATTGGAATTTACCACATCATCTATAATATATGCCACATAGGTGTCCAGACCATCCGGAACCAGCCGGAGGATGTAGCCGACAATCGTCACATTTACAAACGACAGCTTGGATGCAAGCACAACAAGCAGCATGATAAACGGAAAAAAGGACAGCATAACAAAGAAAGCAACCTGCGCTGCATACGCCGGTACACTGTCCTTTGTCGCTTTCGTCACGAATTTAACAATAAAATTCCATACCTTTTTCAACATGAAAATCCCGTTTATTCTCCCTTTTCTTCCTCCTCCGCATCATAGATGGATGCGAAATCAACATACGAAAAATAATGGCGCAAAATATATTTGTAATTATTTCCCTGCCTTGCAAGAACACCTGCCCCGTAAATGCTCATGCCAACGCCATGTCCAAAGCCGCCCCCATGCACAATAAAACCATCCGCTGTATTTTCCACATAATAAAACGGACTCGGCAGAGATGTCCAGCCGTTCAGCGTGGAACCATCCTGCCGCACAATCTCCTGATTTACCGGACTCAATAGCGTACGAATATGACTCTGTCCGCTCACCTGAATCGTCTGCTCACTGCCACAAATCACAAGCTTCGAGACGACACCGCTCACGGTTCGTTCCGTCACCTCAATTTTCTCAATCGTTCCAAGGTCTTTTACCTCACCGGAAATGAACTCCCCTGCCTCATTTTGTATCAAAATCGCATCCGCCACCAGTTCTTTTCGCTCGTCCAGCATGGAAGCCACCGCCTCCGTCATATCCTCTTTCGAAAATGCAACATTCCATCTGTAATATGGCGAATTTTTATCTATGATATCATATTTTTCACTATCATTTAAAAATGCGACAAAATTCGCTTCCTCCGACAAATCAATTTTGCTTTTATCCTGATTTTCAACATTGGAAGTGAGGTAATTATATGCATCGCCACCCCATATTTCCGCATTGGTACAGGTTGTTCCACAGGATGTGTTAAAAGTAAGCGGAACAATGAGCGTGCCACGGTAGGTAGGAACAAGCCCGTATGTGTCTTTCACCGCCCGTATAGACTGTTCGGTTTCATCTACATTGTTATAAACCTGACAAAGACTCGAATCATCCAGATGCGCCCCATATTCCGCATAGCTTTCATCCTTCAGTTTTGTATACGCCGTCCCCCGTGCACAGATTGCCATAGACTGCAGTGCTGCCTCCGGATAATCAGACGGCATCGCGTTGGCAACGACATTGGCAAGATAACGCTCTAACGAGAGCTCATTGATAATATAAAAATAGCCATCATACACAACAAGCTCCATCTTTCCGTCATATTCCGGATTACCACATTCCCGTGTGACACTCAGAAGCCTGATACGACCGGAATGGGTTTTCGGACTAATGGTCACGGTATCTCCCACTGCAAACTTATCAGGCTGAAACTCCATCCGTTCCCCCTCCGCAAAGGATATACTATGTCCATCCGGATACGTAACCTTATAATCCGAAGTTGCCGTCAGACTCACAGTTTCCATCTCATAAGATGTATAGTCATCATTGCTGATAATCACCCGAATCGGTACACTGTTTAACTCCCGATTAATGACAACTGCACAGATTTTTCCGTCCACGCGGTACAAATCCACATCCTCATATCCACAAAGAAGAGACAGACTTTGCTCCGGCACCACATCCTCGTATACATTATACATCAAAAGTGAATCGTCGATTGGCAGACTACCTATACCTTCCACCTGAACACTTGTATCCGATACTTCAAGTACTCTGCCACGCACAACATCTGTCTGAATGGAAATGTCCGTTATTCCTGCATAGTCAAATGTTAAATCCGCAATATAGCCCGTTGTCTCATAGTCCGTCCGTTCTTCCGGTGTTGCATCCGGCATAGTTGCAACCATGACATCCTGCTCGGGAATCACAACATCATCCCGCACCGGAAATGTCTTCTCCGTCGCTCCATACAGAAAGGTACAGCTTCCGTCCTCCACCTGTTCCACCCAGATATTCCGAAGCGTAACCTTAGAATCTCCAAGACCGTTAATCTTGAAAATCTTTCCGTTTTTCATATAGACATCGATGATACTGCCCTCATAAGAGCTCTTAATATCAAACTCTGCACGGTAAATATCCTGTCCGTCAGAAAAAGATGCCGCATCCTCCTCGGACAAATCAAACACAAGCAAATCCTTTCGAAGCAACCCCTTTACTCTTCCGGTATCCACGATATTCTCGTAGATGGCTTCAAACTGCTCCTTTGTCACATACTCTGTATCCTTCATCTTACCAAGCACATCCATATAAACAGAATCCGGAACCTGTATCGCCGCGCACACAGCTTTCATATAAGCTGCATCTATCAGTTCACTCTTCTTGAGCGGATCCATAAGTCTTGACAAGGAAGCCGACACATCCGATGTATCCGCCAGATAGCTGACAGTCTTTTCCACATCACTATACGTATAGTAAAGGCTGTAATCAATCGGTGCCTCCGTCGTAGTTACAGGTATTTCCCGCTTACCGATATGGTTTCGCAGTTCCTGTATACCCACCATAATCACACCGGCTACTACAAGCAGTATCATAAACGTGACAACTTTCTTTTTCACGTATCTTTCCTCCAAAAAAATATATCCGGGATGCCGGTTCCTGCCTTTTGACTCCTAGCTACAGCTAGGTGGGCAACCGCACGCAGCCTTCTGTCTTCCACTGCAAAGGAGGCCTGACATAGAACTGCGGATTAGGAATCCCTTTTAAAGTAAATGTAGGTTCAAAAATAACAGGAGTTATCGAACATTCCAGATATATTATGTTTTTTAATATGGTATAATTATATCGTATTTATGCATGTTTTTCAAGACAATATTTACCATGAAAAACAGCCTGTTTTCGCCAGATGACGTTTCTATTTTTATGCATGTATAAAGGATACCTGTTATGTCCATACTTTAAATGTTAAAAAATTTAAACGAGGTGTAAAATATGGTATTAAAAGAAAAAGAACGCACTGCAATCGAGGATTTACGCACACAGGAAAAAACCTGTATCGAAAAGTATGCCAAGTATGCAGAACAGGCAAAGGATCCGGAGTTAAAGAAGCTGTTTCAGACACTGTCTGGGAAGGAACAGGAGCATTATGACACACTTGGACAGGTATTAGAAGGAACTATACCGGATTGCGACTGTAATGACAATGAAGGTTTAAACTACAACCCAACTGCCACCTATGATGCCATGACAAATTCCGAAGACAAAAAGGCGGACTGTTTCCTTGCAACCGACTGTATTGCCATGGAAAAACTTGTTTCCTCCGAATATAATACCGATGTATTTGTATTTGGTAACTCCAAGCTTCGCAAGCTACTTGCTGATATCCAGATTGAGGAACAAAACCATGCAGAAATGTTGTGGAAATACAAGACTGTAAACGGTATGGCTTAGAAGCCACCTTACAATATTATTAAAAAAGGAAACCTGCACTGATATCACAATGCAGGCTTCCTTTTATTTTTCTCTTGCTTTTATCTTTCAAAGTGCTTATAATCTGATACAGTATTTGATATATTTTTTATGCAGGTATAGTTCATTGGTAGAACACCAGCTTCCCAAGCTGGATAGGCGGGTTCGATTCCCGTTACCTGCTTTTTTTATTCGCTGATAATCTTCCGGCTGCACACATACGTAATCAGGAAATAGATTCCGTAGATGGCAAGTATGATTCCGGCTGCCACCAGAATGGAAAGTGTAAGTCCATCCTTTCCGAATACAGACAGAATAAACATTGCAGTCTGCATACCGAACACGGAATGGATGATGGCAAGCAGAAGCGGCATTCCGAAAAAGACTGCTGATTGTGCAAGCAGGGAGCGGCGAATCTGTTTCTCGTCCACACCAAGTCTTCTTAGAATCTGGTATTTTTCCTTGTTGTCCGCAGCCTCCGACAACTCCTTCAGGGAGAGGATGGCAGCTCCGGATATTAAGAACACAACGCCTAAGTAGATACCAACAAACACAACCATCGCCGTCATACCGATACTTGTATCAAACAGATACTGCTTTGTATTACAGTAGATATACGGGTGATCCTTGTTATCCGGATTCAAGATCTCATCTATATGACTGCGAGAAAAATATTCGTTTAATTCCACCCGTTCCTGCTCGTTATCCGTTGCGTAATTTGCGGTAAAATAACTGACATTCATGCTGTATCCTTCTTCCTCATCGATTTCTTCCACAAGCGGCAGGCTGTCCGGTACAAGCAGAAAGCCAAAGTTGGAACGGGAATTACTCATACCGATAAACCCATCCAGACATGTATGATATTTGGGCTTATAGGTAATTCCCTCTATCGTAAAGGTGTTTCCGGCAGAAACTGCCGCATTAAACATCTTTATTGTCTCCGTATAATCACAGACAATCGCATATTCAT
>JBJEMZ010000091.1:0-12764 GCA_051879935.1 Wujia sp. | reverse complement strand
ACATTGTAAAATCACTAGTGTGGATACACCCTGTGATTGAGTTGAATAATTGCCCTCTGACAATCCTTGGTAATATGGAGTCAGAGTAACTTTACACCTCCTAGGGAAAACTTAATTTGACTATATACGCAACCGTTTTTCTCTTTGGAAAAGCACTTTTTTCCACACCCGGACATATCATATACAAAGAGGGATAGTGAGGCTTTTATGCAAACCTTTCGTCACCCACTGTCTCCCGAAGAGGAAACGGAATATCTGCAAAGAGTAAAAGCCGGCGATATCACAGCCCGAAATCTTCTTGTAGAATACAATCTGCGTTTAGTGGCGCATATTGTCAAAAAATATCAAACTGCAAACCGCTCTTCCGAGGATTTAATATCCATCGGTACCATCGGCCTCATCAAAGCCATCAATACATATGACGATGACAAGGGCACAAAGCTCGTCACGTATGCGAGCCGGTGCATCGAAAACGAACTTCTCATGCGTCTTCGTCAGGAGCGAAAGGAAGCAAGAGAGGTTTCTCTCTATGAGCCAATCGGAACCGACCGGGAAGGAAACGAAATCAACCTCATGGATGTGATACGGATTGAAGAAGAAAACGTGCTTTTAAATGTAATTACATCCGAGAGCCTTCGCAACATAAATGAATTATTCACACAGGTACTCGACGTGCGGGAACAGCAGGTCATTGCCCTCCGGTATGGTCTGACAGGGCAGAGAGAACTCACGCAGAAGGAGATTTCAAATCTACTCCACATATCCCGCTCCTATGTGTCAAGAATCGAAAAAAAGGCATTGCTTAAGCTTCGCAATGCCTTGAACGTATAATCATGCCGGAACAAATGCCCGCCGTATCCGAAACACTGACATATAAAAGCTGTTTCGGGTGCGGAGCCGCATCCATACTCATGCCTTTTTCATCCCGTATAGAAGTCACCGTAGTCTCGATATTGGTTCCATCAAATGCCATAATACTGATCTCATCCCCGACACAGAATTTGTTTTTCTGATGAATCACAAGCTCCTTATCCTCGGTCATCTCCTCAATGGTTCCAAGATACGTATAATTCTTTATATAGGTGTTATTATCATAAATCTGTGTCTCTTGATTTGGTTTTCCGAAATAAAATCCGGTTGTGAACTGCCGGAACGTACAGGCAGCAATCTCCTCTCGGTAGTATGGCATGCGCGACCGATATAATTCCTCGGATTCAAAATAATCATCGATTGCCTGCCGGTAGGTCCGGGTCACAACTGCAACGTAAAGTGCTGTTTTCATGCGGCCTTCCACTTTAAACGAATCAATCCCGGCCTCAATCATCTCCGAAATATACTCAATCATGCAGAGATCCTTGGAGTTGAATATATACGTGCCGCGTTCATCCTCCTCCACCGGAAGATACTCGCCCGGACGTTTTTCCTCCATAACCGCATATTTCCAGCGGCACGGATGGGTACACGCCCCCTGGTTTGCATCTCTGCCCGTAAAATAACTGCTGAGCAGGCATCTGCCGGAATAAGAGATACACATCGCGCCATGCATAAACGCCTCAATCTCCATATCCTCCGGGATATTGTCCCGAATTGTACGAATCTCCTGCAAAGACAGTTCTCGTGCCGCAACGACCCGAGTAGCCCCCTGTTTTTTCCAAAAATTATAAATCAGATAATTCGTATTGTTTGCCTGGGTGCTGATATGAATCTCCACTCCCGGCAATATCTCCCGTGCCAGTGTAAAAATACCCGGGTCCGAGATGATAAATGCATCAATCTTTTCTTCTAAGCCCTCTTCCTTCAGCTCCCGAAAATATGCCTTGATGCCTTCGATATCTTCATTGTGTGCAAATATATTAACGGTCACATACAGCTTTTTCGAGTGCGCATGTACATAGTCCGCTGCCGCATGCATCTCTTCAATCGTAAAGTTTCCTGCCTTTGCTCGAAGCCCGTAATTCTTGCCGCCGATATAGACTGCATCCGCGCCGTAATCAACTGCAACCTTCAGCACCTCTAAGCTTCCCGCCGGAATCAGCAGCTCCGGTTTTTTGATTGTTTTTCCCATATCTTACACCATTTCTTTCTTTATCGATATCGCCATGCCATCCCCAACCGAGAGCAACGCCGTCACAAGCGCTTCATGATGTGTGATGGCATACAGATAATCGCGCATGCGGTCATGGATTGTCCGGTTTCGTTTTTCCACAAGAAAATGGGATTCCAAAATATCCCCCTCCTGCAATATGTTATCCGACAGCATCACGCCACCCGGCACAAGCACCCGGAGCACCTCCGGCAGATAATAGATATATTGTGCCTTTGCCGCATCCACAAACACAAAATCAAACTGCAAATCCGGAAGTGTCACCAGTATATCTGCCGCATCCCCACAGATGACCGATATCGTCTCCTCTTTCCCAAAACGGCGGATATTCTCCCGTGCAAGTTCTGCCCGCGTCTCATCAAGCTCGATTGTTATTATATCCGCGCCCTCGTCTATATATCCCGACATAAAAAGAGAAGAATAGCCGATGGCTGTCCCTATTTCAAGAACATGCTTCGGCTTTTTCATCATCAACTGTGTCTTTAAATATTCTTTTGCTTCCGGACGGATGACCGGCACGCCGTCCTCTACCGCCTGTCGGTAAAGTACACCTAATTCTCCCTCATCATCCGGTATCATAGAGCGGATGAAAGATGTTATCCTTGAAAAATCATTAATCACAGCTACTTGTCTCCATCCTCTTCTTCGTGAATATTACATATAATCTTCAAAATCTCATCGTAGGTCATACTCGATGACAGATGATACTTTCCGCTTGTAATCTTATCTCCGTAGCCCTTTACCTTCACCTTTGCATAAAATACAAGCTTATCCTCGATGATATCCGCATCTTCAAGTGCAGTGCCAATCTCCATGATGGAAGAATCCGCCGGAATATCGACTACGATATATTCCTGGCTGCCCGGATGATTCGAAACCTGTCCAAACACGCCGTATGCAAAATTAAACGCATACGTAAACAGCTTTACAATCAGAAACACAATCAGAATGTTCACGAACAGACTGAACATGAACCCGGAAGAATTTTTAAGTCCTCTTCTAAGATTGTCCTCCTGCTTACGGACATTTTTCTTTTTCGTTTTTCCTTTTGAATTCGTTGTTTTTTTCTTCACATTTTCACTCATTGATGTACTCAAACTCCAATCCTTCTGCTATGGAATCAAACACCTGCTGCATCATCTTGCATATCTGTTGTTCCGCCTGCAAAAAATCACTTACGATTGAGTTATGCAGCAGTTCGTCATATTCCTTTGTCAGTTCTATCAATTCATCATAGGGATTTGCGCCCTGCCGGTTCTGAATCTCATAGTTCTTTGCACGAAACTCAGAAAGCTTGCTGCGCAGCCCCGGATTGTCCCAAAGCGTCTGCCTCGTCTGTATATAGGTCTTGTATTCCTCTGATGCGCGGATATGCTCATTTAATTGTTTACTTTCTTCGATTACCTGTTTCATATCCTGTTAAACCTCTGTAATAATCGGCAAAATCATCGGGCTTCTCTTAATCTTCTTCCATAAGAATTCGCCGAGAGCCTCTCTAATTGTATTCTTTAGTTTGCCCCAGTCTGAGATTCCTCTGTCCAGGCAGCTGTCAAGTGCCTCCTGCACAACCTCGCGGCATTCATCCATCAGGTTTTCTGCCTCACGCACATAGACAAATCCGCGCGATACGATATCCGGTCCTGCAAGCTGCTGATTACTCTCTCTTTCCAATGTCACAACCACAATGAGCAGGCCATTTTCAGAGAGCTGCTGTCTGTCACGCAGCACGATATTACCAACATCGCCAACTCCAAGTCCGTCAACTAAGATACCCTGTGCCGGAACCTGTCCTGTCACCTCGAATGTATCCTCCGATATAGAAAGCACATCGCCTGCCGATAAAATCTTAACATTTTCCTTCGGGATGCCCATCTCCATTGCAAGCTCCGCATGACGCTTTAAGTGGCGGTATTCACCATGTACCGGAATCGCGTACTTTGGCTTTGTCAATGCATACATCAGCTTGATTTCCTCCTGGCAGGCATGTCCGGACACATGTGTATCCTGGAATATGACATGTGCTCCCTTCATCTCAAGCTCATTGATTACCTTAAACACCGCTTTCTCATTGCCCGGAATCGGACTCGAGGAAAAGATAACCACATCCCCCGGTTTAATTGTTATTTTGTTATGAATGTTGGCTGCAATTCTGGAAAGTGCCGCCATATTCTCTCCCTGACTACCGGTTGTAATTAAAACAACCTGCTCGTCCGGGTAGTTTTTAATCTGATCAATCTCAATCAGGGTGTTGTCCGGGATACTGATATAGCCGAGCTCCGAAGCTGTCTGGATGATGTTTACCATACTTCTTCCCTCGACAACAACCTTTCTGCCGTATTTGTATGCAGAATTGATAATCTGCTGCACACGGTCCACGTTCGATGCAAACGTTGCTATGATGATTCTGTGATTGCTGTTATCATCAAACAGGTGGTCAAATGTCTTTCCGACTGTCTTTTCTGAAGGTGTATAGCCCAGGCGTTCCACATTCGTTGAATCCGCCATAAGTGCGAGCACACCTTTTTTCCCAAGCTCACCAAATCGCGGCAGGTCAATGGCATCTCCAAATACCGGTGTGTAATCCACCTTGAAATCACCTGTGTGCACGATGATACCTGCCGGTGTATAAATCGCTAGCGCCGCTGCGTCCGCAATGGAGTGTGTCGTGCGGATAAATTCAATCCGGAATGCCCCAAGCGTAATCATCTGTCCGTGTGTCACAATCTTTCTTCTGACATTGTTGATATTTCCATGCTCCCGAAGCTTGTGTTCAATCAGTCCCATCGTAAGCTTCGTAGCATAAATCGGCATATTTACTTCATTTTCAATATACGGAATCGAACCGATATGATCCTCATGTCCGTGCGTAATTACAAGTCCCTTTACTTTATCTGCATTTTCCTTCAGATACGTTACATCCGGGATAACGAGATCAATTCCGAGCATCTCGTCCTCCGGAAATGCGAGTCCACAGTCAATCACAATGATGCTGTCCTCGTATTCAATCGCGGTGATGTTCATTCCGATCTGCTCTAACCCGCCCAGCGGAATAATCTTCACCGGCTTTGTTTTTTGTTTCATGTCAAACCTCCAAATCAATGTCTTCAAGCAGTTCATCAAACACCTTAATCACTGCTTTTAATTCGTTCTCATCTTCTACTTCCACGTAAGAAACGAGGTCTCCCTCACTGTCCCCTTCTTCCTTCAGTACAAAGAAACTTCCTTCCTCACTCTCCATGTCGTCTGTCACTAAAATATAGTTGATGCCAAAGAGCTTCGTCTGCTCCAGCACATAAAGTTCTACTGCTTCCTCTTCTGTTTGAAATGTAATCTTCTCACTCATGTTTGTTTGCCTCTCGGTCTAAATAACTTTGCAAAATTATGGCCGCTGCCATCTTATCAATATGTTCTTTTCGTCCACTCACAGGAACTCCGGTTTCCTCTAAAATCCGGTTTGCCTCTACCGTTGTTAAACGTTCATCTTCGAACACAATCTCCAATCCGGTTCTTCTCTCCAAATCACCTGCAAACACCCTTGTAAGTTCCACACGTGCGCCTTCCGTATTGTTCATCATCTTCGGAAGACCGACAACTACTTTTTCAACACCGTACTCTTCAATAATTGCCTCAATCCTTGCATATGTCTGTCTCAATTTATTCTCATGTTTCCGTTCAATCGTCTCAAGGGGCTGTGCAATGATTGCATTTTCATCTGAAACTGCAACGCCAACTGTCTTTTGTCCGTAATCAAGTCCAAGGATTCTCATCATGTATTCCTTTCACTGAAAATCTGATACATCTTACACAACAACGATGGATATAACATCACTGTCATATCCATGTCGCATTTCACACTCTAAACTATTTGAGCCGTGTTTCAATGTAATTTTCAAGAAGTACTTCTATGATTTCATCCCGTTCTGCTTTCATAATCAGACTTCTTGCATTTTTGTAGCTTGTAATGTAGGTAGGGTCACCACTCATGACATAACCCACAATCTGACTTACCGGATTATATCCCTTTTCGGAAAGAGCCTCATATACCTGCTCTAATATATCCGATACTTCAATGTTTGATTCACGAATAATCCCTATGTCCTGGGTATTTTGATTGTTCATTTTCTCACGTCCTTTAATTACATATGGTATAATTCTAATATATCTGCCTCAAAATAGCAACTCTTTTATTTTAACATGCTGAAGAAATCATACTGATTTGTTTCCGGCAAATCCCCAAGAAGCCCAAGTTCTTCCATATCATCCAAGATTGTTTTCGATACTTTCCCTCGAATTCGTATGTCTTCTTTGGATGTAAACGGACCATCCTTTGCTGCTTCCTCGAGTTGCTGCGCCGCTTTTAATCCCATACCGGCAATCGAAATAAAGCTTGGCATAATCTTTCCGTCAATAATCTGGAACCGGTCCGCTTTTGCGCGATATATATCAATCGGCATGAATTCGAATCCCCGTGCATACATTTCCTGTACAAGTCTCATATCACGAATCAAATCCTTCTCTGTCGCGCTCTGCTCGTTTTTATCCTTTTTCCTCGCTATGGCAAGATTCTCCTCAAGCGCTTCCTTACCAAGACACATCTGCCGGTAGTCAAATGCCGATGCACGAATACTGAAAAACGCCGTATAGTAGGCAAGCGGATAATTGACCTTAAAATATGCAACACGCCATGCCATCATAACATAGGCAACTGCATGAGCTTTCGGGAACATGTACTTGATTTTCTCACAGGACCAGATATACCAATCCGGCACATCGTGCTTTTTCATCTCCTCTTTCCATTCTTCCCACTTATCGCATTTTCCTTTCGCAACCGTTCCCTTTCGGACTGCCTCCATAATCTTAAACGCCGTGCCCGGTTCAAGCCCACGATATATCAGATAAGTCATGATGTCATCTCTTGTACAGATGGCAGAGGAAAGCTCACACGTTCCCTCCGCAATGAGCGTCTGCGCATTCCCAAGCCATACATCCGTACCGTGTGAAAGTCCGGCGATCCGGACAAGATCCGAGAAGGCCTTCGGCGCGGCATCAATCAACATCTGCATGGCAAAATCCGTACCGAATTCCGGGATTCCAAGTGTGCCAAGCTTTGTACCCCCGATATCCTCCGGACGGATTCCAAGCGCATCCGTATTGTGAAACAGCGACATTACATCTTTATCATCAAGCGGTATCTCTTTCGCATTCACGCCGGTCAAATCCTCAAGCCGTCTGATCATGGTTGGATCGTCATGCCCGAGAATATCAAGCTTTAACAGATTGTGGTCGATGGAATGGTATTCAAAATGTGTCGTGATAATGTCTGTTGACATATCATTCGCCGGTTTCTGAATCGGCGTAAACGAATAAATCTCCTCATGGCGCGGCAGCACAATCATACCACCCGGATGCTGTCCGGTTGTCCGCTTCACGCCGGTAAGCCCAAGTGCAATTCTCTCCATCTCACACCGACGTTTTACTGTTTCATGTTCCTCAAAATATTTATACACATAGCCGTAAGCAGTCTTTTCCGCAAGTGTACCGATGGTTCCCGCACGGAACGCTTTCCCTTTGCCAAACAGTTCCTCCGTATAGGCATGTGCCTTCGGCTGATATTCTCCTGAAAAATTCAGATCGATATCCGGCTCTTTGTCTCCGTTAAAGCCAAGAAAGGTTTCAAACGGAATATCATGTCCTTCCTTTTTCATCTTCGTGCCACATACCGGGCAATCCCGATCCGGCATATCACAACCCGACTGTCCTTCGAACTGTTTCACAAAATCCGAATCAAAATCCGTATAGTAACATTTCGGACAGATATAATGTGCCGGGAGAGGATTTACCTCCGTGATACCCGCCATAGTGGCAACAAAGGAAGAACCGACCGAGCCTCGGGAACCAACCAGATAACCGTCATCGTTGGAACGCCAAACAAGCTTCTGGGCGATAATATACAATACCGCAAATCCATTTGAAATAATTGAATTCAATTCCTTATCCAGACGTGACTGCACAATCTCCGGCAGATTTGGTCCGTAGATTTCATGGGCTTTATCATAACAGATTTTCGTAAGCGTTTCATCGGAGTTTTCAATGATTGGCGGACATTTATCCGGACGAACCGGAGCAATCTTTTCAATCATATCTGCGATTTTATTTGTATTTGTAATCACGACCTCCCGCGCCAGATCACTTCCGAGATACTGAAATTCCGCAAGCATCTCATCTGTTGTACGGAAGAAAAGCGGCGGCTGTCTGTCGGCATCTGCAAAGCCCTTCCCCGCCATCATGATACGACGATAAATTTCATCCTCCGGATCCAAAAAATGTACGTCACAGGTTGCAACAACCGGTTTGCCAAACTGTTTGCCCAAATCACAGATTTTACGGTTTATGTCCTGCAAATCCTCCACAGTCTTTACCGGTGCCTTTTCATCGTCCAACAAAAACAGGTTGTTTGCGATCGGCTGAATCTCATAATAATCATAAAAGTTACAGAGTCTTGTAATCTCATCTTCGCTTTCGCCATACAGCACTGCTTTATACAGCTCGCCCGCCTCACAGGCAGACCCGATAATCAAACCTTCCCGATACTTATTTATGAGACTTTTGGGCATGCGTGGACGCCGGTTAAAATAATTAATATGCGACTCAGAAATAAGACGATATAAATTCACACGGCCGATATCGTTTGCTGCAAGAATAATGCCATGATAGCTCTTCGCCTTCTTGACGGTATCCGGAGATGCAGAGCCAACAGCATTCAATTCCTGAATCGTGTGGATCCCTTTTTCCTTCACGAGCTTAATCATCTTTACAAATATCTCCGCTGTGGCAGCCGCATCATCACAGGCACGGTGATGATGTTCAAGCGATACGCCAAACTGCTTACAAAGGCGGTCAAGCGTATACTTTCCAAGTTCCGGCAACAGCACATGTGCCAGAGTCATCGTATCTACTATCGTATAGTCAAAGGGCAGTCCCAAACGTTTTGCATTCTCCTTGATAAAACCTGTATCAAAGCTTGCATTGTGTGCAACAAGACTTGCATCCCCGACATATTCCAAAAATTGTGGCAATACCGTCTCAATCGTCGGGCTTTCCTGAACCATGCTGTCTGTGATAGAAGTAAGCTTTGTAATGGTGTACGGAATCGGGACCTCCGGATTTACGAACTGTGAATAAGTATCCTGTATTCTTCCATCCTTAATCCGAACTGCTCCAATCTCAATAATCTTGTTATGTGTCGGGCTGAGACCCGTTGTTTCTATGTCAAACACCACATATTCCGAATCAATATCCTGTCCTTTTTCATTTTGCACCAAATCCTTAATGTCATCGACAAAATAGCCTTCCACACCATAGATGATTTTAAAATCATCATCTTTTTTCAACTGATGATACGCCACCGGAAACGCCTGCACAACCCCATGATCAGTAATGGCAAGTGCCTTCATGCCCCATTCCTTTGCCCGGGCAATAACCTTTTCAATGCTGACCACACTATCCATCTCACTCATAACCGTGTGAAGATGAAGCTCCACACGCTTTTCAATCGCCGTATCCATACGTTTCTCACGGAAATCGTTTGCTGCTTTCATACCTGCAATCGAAGAGAATGTAATCTCACGGCTATAACTGTCATACATAGGAACTCCCTTAATGATATAAAATTTCCCCTGCTTTAATTCATCGAGCAACGCATCTTTATCATCAGGAGAAACAAAAAGCTTGAACATGATGGTATCCGTAAAATCTGTAATTGCGCCCGTTATAATAAACTTTCCACTCCGAAGTTCCCGATCTTCCAGCGAAATAATCTGTCCATGTATGCAGCACTCTCCGGTTCCTTCCTCCAGATTTTCAATCTTGACAATATCCGCATCACAATTTTTGCCATAAAATACATCCGGATCCTGTGCCTGTGTTTTCTTCCAATTCCCGCGATCTCCCTTTTTGTCGAATTTTCTCTCCGGCTTCTTTTCCGGTACTGTCTTCTCCGGTTTAGTCCCGGTTATCATCTTTTCCGCAGAACCTTCTGCTGAATCTGCCTTTTTCGCTCCTGCATCTATTTCTTTCTGCCGATTTTTTTCTGTATTTTCCGTATTTTTCTCTTTTTTCGAACCATCTTCCTCTGCTGTTTTCACAGATTGCAGTTGTTCATTTTTCTCCTCAATCGTACGCAGTTCCTGTTGCAGGCGCAGAGAATTCGCCTCCCTCAGTTTTGTCTTTTGTTCTAACGTGTAGCTAAATCCAATTTGGATATCCATGGAAAAATGGTCACGAAAATATGATACGAGAAAATCCCGTATCCCACTCTCATGATTTTTTGCAACCGAAGAATCTTCGAGTGCAAGGCTGATTATTTCGCCGTTGAAAAACCATTCCGCCCGCGTCATCAGCCGAAAAGCGATTCGACTATACTCCCGAAGTTCCTCTAATATGCTTTCTTTATAACTCTCAACAATCTGTTCCGGTGTGTATGTAGAAGAGAGCGCAAACTTTACAAAAAGTGACACGTTCTTACCCGATTTACCCATATGAAACGCATACTTTGTAAGAAGAGCCTCCACTCTCTGTATCAGGTGAAACGGAATCAGATGATCGCTCAAAAGCATGATGCGCATCTGTTTTTTCGCCTCATAAGTCCGAATACTCAAAACCTGGGTATCCGAAAAAAGTGCATCAACATCCGCTCCGGCCTTGAAATCCGGAAACACATTGCAAAATGTTCTGTTGTCCAAATACAATCCCTCCAGCTATTGTTCCTGCCAGTGATCTAATTCATCTTTAAGTGCTGAGAGAAGCTGTTCCTGTGGCATCTTCCGCACAATTTCACCATGTTTAATCAACAGTCCTTCACCGTCTCCACCGGCGATTCCGATATCTGCTTCCTTTGCTTCTCCCGGTCCATTCACAGCACAGCCCATGACAGCAACCTTAATGGACAGATGATCATATCCGGCAATCAACTTTTCAACTTCGTTTGCAAGACCAATCAAATCAATCTTTGTTCTTCCACAGGTCGGGCATGAAACAAGCTCAATCCCATCCTTACGAAGTCCCAAAGTACGTAAAATCAGTTTTGCCGATGTTATCTCCTCCACCGGATCTCCCGTCAATGAAACACGCACGGTATCTCCGATACCCTGCCCCAGTATCATTCCAAGACCAACCGCTGATTTAATATTTCCGCGGTATATGGTTCCTGCTTCCGTAATTCCTACATGCAGCGGAAAGCATGTACGATCTGCAATCAACTCATGCGCTTTCACACACATCATGACATCCGAACTTTTTATACTGATTACAAGGTTATCATAAGCGCACGCTTCTATCATGCGCACCTTATCAAGCGCGCTTTCCACGATGCCCTCTGCCGTAACACCGCCATATTTCTCAACTAAAGATTTTTCAAGGGAACCGGAATTTACGCCAACCCGAATCGGTATTCCACGTTCTTTTGCCACGCGAACAACCTTCTTCAGATTCTCTTCGCCTCCGATATTTCCCGGATTTATACGTATCTTATCCGCTCCATATTCCATGGCCAGTATTGCAAGTCTGTAATCAAAATGAATATCTGCAACAATCGGAATGTGGATTTTTTCTTTAATTCTTCCAAATGCCTTTGCCGCAGCTTCCGAATTTGCAGTGCATCGTATAATCTGACAGCCTGCCTGTTCAAGCTCTAAAATCTGCGCAACCGTAGCATCTACATCCGCAGTATCCGTATTTGTCATGGATTGGATTGCAATCGGATTTCCCCCTCCGATCAGGACATCTCCGATCTTCACAACCTTTGTTGTCTCACGATGCGGAACATCATGTTTTGCCGCATATCGCATGTAAACCCCTTCTCTCTATCATACTTATCATACTATCAGAAAAACGCATTTTTAATATCATTAAAAAATACAACAACCATCAGAATCATCAAAAGCACAAATCCAATGGCATTCACAATCGCTTCTTTATCCTGCGGTATCTTCTTCCTGCGGATTCCCTCGATAAACAAAAACAGCAATCTTCCTCCATCCAGAGCAGGAATCGGGAGCAGATTCATAATACCGAGATTCACGCTCAAAAGAATGCACCAGTTCAAGAGATTGAGCAATACATTAATTACCGCTTCCTTCTTTGTATCACTCACATCCTTTGCTTCCTCAATCACGTCATTCATCGCATTACCGACACCAACCGGTCCCATGATATCACCACTCTTGACGCCGCCCGTTACAATCATACGAAGTCCGGTCACAGTTGCCTTTACCCAGTAACGAAGCTCATAGGCTGCATACTTTACATCATTGCCGAATCCTGTCGATGCCACATAGATACCTTTCGGATCCTCTACGCCGAACATATAGCTGCCATCTTCACTCTGTTTTGGTGTCAACACGACCTTCCCGGTTGTTCCGTCAGCATGTGCAATCGTGAAAGTCACAGGCTTTGAAGTATCATTTGCCTGCATATATATCAAAATCTCACGATAATTATATATATTCTTTCCGTTAATTTCCGTCACGGTATCACCAACTACAAGCCCTGCTTCTTCTGCTGCCGAATTCTCTCCCACATAATTAAGCGTGGCAGGGTCATAGCCGGTAAAATGTATCATTATAATCGAAAAAACAAACGCCAGTATAAAGTTAAATACCGG
>JBJEMZ010000090.1:0-12795 GCA_051879935.1 Wujia sp. | reverse complement strand
CCTATCTGAGAATCATTGACCGTCGCAGACTCGAGATGGAAGAACGAATGGGAAAAGCAACCGAGGATTCGGATATTATTAACCTGCATGAGATGGAGTCAAACCTTGTCTACTTTGATACATCTCTGCGTGCAAATCGTATGATTGTGGACCGTCTGACCAGGTACAGCGGGATTCGGAAATTTCCGGAGGATCAGGAACTGCTTGACGATGTGATTGTTGAGAATCTGCAGGCGATTGAAATGACACAAATCTATCGGGATATTTTAAAAGGTACAAGAGAACTGATGTCCACGGTCATCGACAACCGTCTGAACAATATCATGAAGCTGCTTGCGGCTATCACGATTGTTATGTCTATACCGACGATTATATCCGGTCTGTATGGGATGAATGTAAACGGGAAAGGAATGCCGTTTTCGGAGTCACCATGGGGCTTTGCAATTATTTGCGGAATTACGCTTGTAATCTGCGGGGTAGTTGCACTTTTATTGAAAAAACGAAAGATGTTATAAGGATACATCAAGGAAACATTGGAAAAGGATTGATTTGATTGAAACAATTGAGGTTTAAATTTGTTGTCATATCCAGTCCGCTGTTTGTTGCAACACATATTCCGGTTGCGAATTACATGATAAAGCATAAAGAGAAATACAGCGAGCAGGCGAGATATGATTATGCACTGAAGATAGAGGATCATTTGCGGAAGCGGGCGCGCACAAAAACAGATGTGTACGGACTCGAAAATCTCCCGACGGATGACGGATATATTATGTATGCAAACCATCAGGGAAAGTATGATGCGCTTGGGATTATGCTGTCCCATAAAAAGCCCTGTGCCATGCTTTGGGAGGAAAAATCAGCCGATCGTCTGGTTGCACGGCAGGTTTGCGGACTTGTAGAGGGAACTACAATCGCGTTTGACAATCCGAAGCAGCAGATTGAGGCATTGAATGAGATTGCCGAGCGTGTGAAGGCGGGGAAACCGTATTTGATTTTCCCGGAAGGAAAATATGAAGACAATCGCAATGACCTGCAGGAGTTTAAGTCCGGATGCTTTACGGCTTCTTTAAAATCAAAGACACCGATCGTACCGGTAGTTATCTATGATTCGTGGAGAGCAATGGATTCGAATACTTTTGAGAAGGTTACGACGCAGGTGCATTTTCTTCCTCAGATTCCGTATGAGGAATATGGCACATTGCGCAAAAAGGAATTGTGTGAGCTTGTAAAAACAAGGATACAGGAGAAGCTTGATTTGATAAAGAGTGAAGCTTCAGGGAGATGAAAGACGTGAAGACAGGCATTGTATTAGAGGGCGGAGCATTTCGCGGGTTGTTTACGGCGGGTGTGCTTGACTGCTTTATGGAAAACCAAATACAGTTTGATTATATAGTCGGGGTGTCTGCCGGTGCGGGTAACGCACTGAATTTCATTTCCGGACAAAAGGGAAGAACCAAGTGGACGATCACTGCGGATGGCGAAAATGCCTACTATGGTGTGAAGCAGATGCGCAAGAGCAAGAAGATGCTGGATTTAGACCGCATGGTAATGGAATTTTCGCATAATCAGTATCCGTTTGACTTTGCGCAATATTTGCAGACGGATGTGGAAGCGGAGATTGTCGTTACGAATTGTGAAACCGGAGAGGCGGAATATATTCCAAAGCAGGACGATGAGAAGCTGATTTTGACGGCGGCGAAAGCATCCTGTTCGGTTCCGATTTTATGCGAGCCGGTAGAGATAAACGGGTATCATTATATGGATGGAAGTCTTGCTGATTCGATACCGGTAAAGCGAGCGGTCGATGTTGGCTGTGATAGGGTTATTGCCGTGCTGACAAGAAAACCGGATGAGACGCCGACAAACTATGCAAAGATGGGTGTCATTATGCGTGCATATAAAAAGAAGTATCCGTCGTTTTACGACACCCTTATGAGACGTACGGAAATGTACAGTGAGCAGTTGGAACTGATTGATCGGCTGGAACGGGAAGGTAAGCTTTTGATTATCCGTCCGAGTGTTGACAGTATCAGCAAATTCGAGCAGGACAAGACAAAGCAGGAAGAATTTTATCAGCATGGAGTTCAGGTTGCTGAGCAATCGCTTCCGGCAATCAGGGAGTTTATCGGCTTGTCATAAACCAGAGCAGCATGTATGCATAAATCGGGCTGCATGGTGCAAGGATATTTAACTTTAAATCCAAGAATTGTTTTGTGCTTTCGTAAGCCGTGCGATTTTCAATCCCCGTAATGTATACGGGGATATTTTTTTCGTCTGCAAGCCGGACGAAATCCGATAAAGCAGTGCCCGAGGTACAAAGGGTGCCGGAATGATATGTTTCAAGCAGTACAGCTTTTGTATGGGACTGTAACATGGGATATGCCTGCCCCGGTATAGCTTTGAGGTACAGTACAGGGCATGGGTCTTGGAAGTATATAGCCGTATTTCCCCCCGGGATGGTCGGAAGTCCGTCACATATGGCTGTTTTTACTTCTTCTGTTTGTGATAAGCTTTGCGGAAGACTGTGGAGACTGTCATCATATGCCGCATGTGCAAGTAGCCCAAAAGCATTATGTATGCAAGGGCGCTCCCCGGGATTACAATAAGATACATATACACCGGAACATTTTTTGCCGGTTGTAGCGCGGATAAAATCAACTGCGTGTGTGAAATTTGTCAGACCATTTGCGCGCGCATCCTCTAAGATAAAATTACTTGATACAAGGACAATCGGAACTCCTGCATCCTCAAATAAGATGGAAAGGGCCGCAGCGGTGTACTGTAAAGTGTCGGTTCCGTGTGTGATGATGATGCCGTCATAATTTTCGTGTATTGAGTCGGACAGGCAGGCAATCAGGCGATTTAAGTCGCGTCCGGTCAGATTTTCACTTAACAGAGAATAGGGCTCCATAGTGTCAAAATGAGGCAGTAATTCACCCCGACCGGCATCCTTTTCAGACTGTTCGTACATGGAGAGGAGACGGTATGTGGCAAGGTGGTTGGTGTTGATATATTTTCCCTGAACGGAGGAACCGATGGTACCTCCTGTAAACAGTACCTGTATATTCATATATGGACTCCTTTGCAGTTTGAGTATTATCGTTTACGTGATTCGCACGCTTTTATTCCTATTATAACCGCATTGTTGACTTTTTGTAGTATTATGCTAAAATTTTTATGAGATAATACGGGCAGGAGGATTTCGTATGAAGGTATGTTATAATTGTGGTGCTCAGTTAGAGGATGGTGTGGAATTTTGTCCATATTGTGGAGCAATGTTTTCGAATCAGGGATATGCGAATCAGGGATATGCGAATCAGGGATATGCGAATCAGGGATATATGAATCAGGGATATTCATATCAGGAATATCCGGATTCAGTGCCACAGTCGGCACCGAAAAAAAAGAGAAGTAAAAAACCATTAATAATTACATTTTCGGTGTTGTTTGTTGTAGCTTTGCTCTGTGTTGGTGCATATTTTTTGTTTTTTGCCGGAAAATTGTCGAAAAAAAAGGCAGAGAAAATCATTAATAGTTATATAGCAAGCGTTGAAAGACTGGATGTGGAAGGGGTGTTCAAAAAAACGGTGCCGAAAAATCTGGTTAACAGGATTCTTCATATGTCCGGGGAATTTGACGGTTATGGTTATGACGATTTGATTGATGAATTGAATGATGAAATGGATGACGCTGTCGGCGGAATAAAAATTGATATTAAGAATGTTAAGATTATTGATGTAAAGGAATTCGACTTTTATGAATATATTGAGCAGATGGATGCGTTGATACGTGACGGGATGGCACAATATGGTGATGGTGAGGATTTTTCCATTGAACAAATAATAGAGGAAACATCAGATGGAGAAAAGACGATAGATGATGCATATAGAATGTTCCAGGATGCTATGGCTGTCTGCGGCATTGACATGAAGGATATTTATATTGTGGATCTATCTTTCCGGATGGACTTGAGTGCCTATGGTGAAACAATCAGTTATGACAATGAAGATATATTTATGAATCATGTTATAATTTATAAGTACGAGGATGAGTGGTATGTGCTTCCGGGGCTGGAGGGTGCTGTAGCGCCGGCGTTGATTCGGTATATGCAAAAGTCGAAGATGTCCATGGATATATCATCGGCAAAAACTATAAGGGTGGCAATTGAGACCGCCATGGCAAATGAGTCATTCTACGAGGAACTCACGGGAGAACATGCAGATGAGCTGATAATGGTTACAGAGAATGGATTACGTGTTTTGTCGGATTCTTGTGCAGGCGAGATAAAGGCAAATATTGGAGATTCATTCCCGGAGGTAAAATATAGGAAAAATGGTGCAGAAAATTTTGCATTTCAGATTACTGCAAACGGATGCGTTTACGTTTACACAGTTGCAACAGATGGTAAGATGTGGGAGCTTACTCCAGAGCTGTCTTTTGATTATCAGTAATCTGTGAGTTTTTAGTTTGTATACCGGGGGAGGAAAGGATGGAGAAAACAAAAGCAATTAAAGGACGGCTGGAACAGGCAATTCTTGCTTTGAGTGATGAATGGCTGCTGATTGTTGAGATTGAACTTGAAACAGATACATATACAATTTTACATGATAATTTAGGGGAGCTTGGAATAAATCTGGCAGAGAAGGGCTGTTACAGCAGGCTTAATTGTCGGGTGCAGGAGCTCGTGGCGGAGGAATATCAGAAAGAGCGAACCCTGTTTTGCAGTTTGGACAATCTGCGTGATAATCTGCTGGAACATTCGAGGATTGAGTGTGAATATGTAGTTAGTGTTGGCCAAAATATATGGAGACGTGATATTTTTCAGGTGCTCGAGCGCGATGGGGACAAACCGGTTCGACTGGTATGGTTTCATATCAATATTGAGCAAAGAAAATTGGAAGAGTTAAAACAGCGGCAGCTTGTGCAGGAGGCACAAATGCTTTCGGAACAGGCGTATGCAATTAAAAATATGTATCTAGACCGAATCAGTACCGAGCTGCAGACACCGATGAATGTGATAATCGGAAATGCAGCGGTTGCAAGGGCATTTTCGACAAACTCCGACCGGGTGGAGGAATGCTTACAACAGATTTCCGAATCTGCCAAGACTATGTTTCAGATGGTACGCCAAATCGTGAAGATGGATGCCATCGAGGAGGGAAACGTCGTTTTGAAGATGCGGGATGTATCCATTTTGGAGGTTTGGAAAACAACTCTTGATATGCTGATTCCGATGTTGCGTGCGCGGCGACATAAATTGAATGCGGAAAATATGTCTATCCGTCACAGCTATGTTCGGGGCGATGCAGCAATAATGCGACAGATTATTATGAATCTTTTGCAAAATGCAATCGATTATACGCCTGTCGGCGGACAGATTACGGTAAGTGTAAAGGAAACGCAGATCGATAGTCGATTCGGATTGTATGAATTTTGTGTGGAAGATAATGGTGTCGGTATGACGGAGGAATTCCGAAAAGTCATGTTTCAGCCGTTTGCAAGAGAACATTCCATGCGTGTCGGTCATGTGCAGGGATTGGGGCTTGGACTGGTGATTGTGAATAATCTCGTTCGATTGATGAATGGTGATATCCGTGTAGATTCTGCCAGTGGAAAAGGTACGAAAATTACCATGAGCATAAAAATGGAATACGGAGATGAATCAGGCAGATTGCAGACACGGGAAGTATGGGATAATCGAAACCTGCAGTCTGATTATGCCGGAAAACGGGTTTTGCTTGTGGATGACAACGAATTAACGGCAGGGGTGGAAAGTAAGATGCTTACAACCACCGGTATGGAGGTTTTCCACGCTTTAAACGGAGAGGACGCTGTCCGGATGTTTGAGGATTCCCCGGAGGGATATTATGACCTGATCGTTATGGATTTGGGCCTGCCCGGAATTGACGGATATGCGGCGACGATGGGAATCCGGCAGTTAAATCGGGAGGATGGTAAAAAGATACCTGTCGTTGCAATGACTACAAGAACCTACACAGACCGATTGAATATGGGGGAACAGGAGATGCTGTACCATATTACAAAGCCGGTTAACTCGCATGAATTGATGGAAGTATTAAGAAAAATATTATAATAAAAAGGGATTACAAAGGAGAAATTATGCCAGTTATTGAGTATTTAGAGAGAAATGCCAGATTATATCCGGATGAGGTTGCACTTGTGGAACTCAATCCGGACGAGCCGGACACGAGACGGACATCCTGGAAGGAATATGAATTGATTCAGCCATCCCGTTTTGAACCGTACCGGCGTGAAATTACATGGAGTGTGTTTGATGAAAAAGCAAACCGGTTTGCCAATATGCTGCTAGGACGCGGAATCAAAAAAGGTGATAAGGTTGCAATTTTGATGTATAACTGTTTAGAGTGGTTGCCGATTTATTTTGGTGTTTTGAAGACGGGGGCGATTGCAGTACCATTCAACTTCCGATATGATGCGGAGGAGGTTCTGTATTGCGCGGAGCTTGCAGAGGTGGACATGATTGTATTCGGACCGGAGTTTATCGGAAGAATTGAGGCAAATGCCGAGCGCCTTTCAAAGGGGAGACTGCTCATCTATGTGGGGGATAACTGTCCGGATTTTGCAGAGAGCTATCATCAGCTTGTTGCAGACTGCTCGAGCCATGCGCCAAATATTCCGATTACCGATGATGATTTTGGTGCGATTTATTTTTCATCCGGAACAACCGGTTTTCCAAAGGCGATTTTACATAAGCACAGAAGTCTGACACAGGCGGCAGAGATGGAACAAAAGCATCATGAGACCGGACGGGACGATACATTTCTCTGCATTCCGCCGCTTTATCATACAGGTGCAAAATTCCATTGGATGGGAAGTCTTGTTGCAGGAAGTAAAGCAGTGCTGTTAAAGGGAACAAAACCGGAAACAATCCTGTCGGTTGTTTCAAGCGAGCACTGTACGATTGTGTGGCTGCTCGTACCGTGGGCACAGGATATACTCGACGCATTGGATCGCGGGGATATTCGTATGGAGGATTATGAGCTTTCGCAATGGCGTCTCATGCATATCGGAGCACAGCCGGTACCGCCTTCACTGATCAAACGCTGGAAACAGTATTTTCCAAATCATGCGTATGACACGAACTACGGACTCTCCGAATCCACAGGACCAGGCTGCGTACATCTCGGCATGGAAAACATACATAAGGTAGGTGCAATCGGAATCCCGGGTTATCGCTGGGAGTGTAAGATTGTAGACGAGGATGGAAACATCGTGAAACAGGGAGAAGTCGGAGAACTCTGTGTAAAGGGACCGGGTGTCATGACCTGTTATTACAGAAATGAGGAAGCGACGGCAGAGACCCTGCGCGACGGCTGGCTTTTTACAGGCGATATGGCAAGGCAGGATGAGGATGGATTTTATTTCTTAGTAGACAGGAAGAAGGATGTCATCGTCAGCGGTGGCGAAAATATCTATCCGGTACAAATCGAGGATTTTATCCGAAAGCATGATAAAGTCAAGGATGTCGCAGTCATCGGCCTGCCGGACAGACGACTTGGAGAGAAAACGGCAGCGATTATTGAAATCAAGGACGGTATGACCTGCACACAGGAGGAAATCGAGACATTTTGTCTGGAGCTTCCGCGTTATAAACGACCAAAAGAGATTATCTTCCATGAGATTCCGAGAAATGCGACCGGGAAGATCGAAAAACCGAAGCTTCGCCAGATGTATGGTGCGGAAAATCTCGTTGCACAGGAAAATGAAGGCTAGAAGGCTTACGATAAAAGGAGTTATTTATGAAGGAACTGATGTTAGGAAATAAGGCTGTAGCAAGAGGCCTTTATGAAGCCGGCTGCAAAGTCATCTCGAGTTACCCGGGTACACCGAGTACCGAGATTACGGAGGAAGCGGCACATTATGAGGAGATATACTGCGAGTGGGCGCCAAACGAAAAGGTTGCGCTTGAGGTTGCGCATGGTGCAAGCTTAGGCGGTGTCAGAAGTGCGACAGCCATGAAGCATGTCGGATTAAACGTGGCAGCCGACCCGTTGTTTACGATTTCATATCAGGGATTAAATGCCGGTCTTGTCATC
The DNA here is from genome assembly GCA_051879935.1 of Wujia sp. Lineage (GTDB taxonomy): Bacteria > Bacillota > Clostridia > Lachnospirales > Lachnospiraceae > Coprococcus_C. The sequence continues at coordinate 4,714 of JBJEMZ010000090.1, read as the reverse complement.
TGCGTTGCAGACGATCCGGGCATGCATTCGTCACAGAATGAACAGGATTCGAGACATTACGCCGAGGCGGCAAAGGTGCCGATGCTCGAACCATCGGATTCTGAGGAAGCAAGAGTATTTGCGAAGCGGGCATTTGAACTTTCTGAGCAGTTTAATACCCCGGTATTTTTGAAGATGTGTACGAGGGTTGCGCATTCACAGAGTGTTGTAAATCCGGAGCCACGTATCGTGCCGGAACAGGTGCCATACAAGAAGGATCCTGCTAAGGTTATGATGACAAAAAATTCCCGGGATGCACATGTCCGTGTGGAACAGCGCACAAAGGATCTGATTGCATTTGCGGAAAACAGTGATATAAACCGTGTGGAGATGGGAGATACATCGATTGGATTTATTACCTCCTCCACCTCCTATCAGTATGCGAAGGAGGTCTATGGTGAACATGCAAGCTATCTGAAGCTTGGCATGATCTGGCCGCTTCCGGAGAAACTGATTCTGGATTTCGCAGCGAAGGTTGATAAGGTGGTTGTGCTTGAAGAATTGGATCCGTTTATCGAGAATCATTGCAGAAAGCTTGGTCTTTCGGTTGTCGGAAAAGAGACATTTCCTATCTGTGGAGAATTTTCACAGAATCTTGTGCGCGAATCGCTTGGTGGCGATACAAAACAATTATTGCAGATAGACGATGCGATACCGGGACGGCCGCCGGTTATGTGTGCGGGCTGTCCACACAGAGGCATATTCTATATATTGTCAAAGCTCAAATGTATGGTATATGGAGATATCGGCTGCTATACACTCGGCGCAGTCGCACCGTTAAACGCGATGGATTTAAATGTTTGTATGGGTGCATCCTGCTCCGGTTTGCATGGCTTTAACAAGGCGATGGGAAAAGACGGTGAGCGGATGAGCGTTGGTGTAATCGGAGATTCCACCTTTATCCATTCCGGCATTACGGGTATCACGGATATTGCATATAACATGAGCAATTCAACCGTGATTATACTGGACAATTCGATTACCGGAATGACCGGACATCAGCAGAATCCGACGACCGGAAAGAACTTGCGCGGAGAACCGGCCGGAAAGGTGAATCTGGAAGCGCTCTGTAAGGCCCTGGGCTATGAACGGGTTGTCGTTGTTGATCCGTACGATCTGGCAGAGGTGGAGCGCGTAATCCGGGAGGAGCTTGAAGCGGAGGAACCGAGTATTATTATCAGCCGCAGGCCTTGTGTTATGATCAAGGGAACCGTGCACAAGCCACCGATTCATGTAAATAAGGATGCATGTGTCGGCTGTAAGCAGTGTATGAAGATTGGCTGCCCTGCAATCTCCGTGCGGGATGGTAAGGCAGTGATTGATACAACGCTCTGCATCGGATGTGAGGTATGTACGCAGATGTGTAAATTCGGAGCATTGTGTCCGGCGGCAAAGGAGGGCGAATAGAATGGAAACAAAGAACATTATGATTGTCGGTGTCGGTGGTCAGGGAACTCTTCTTGCCAGTAAATTGCTTGGATATGTATTGTTAAAACAGAATTACGATGTAAAGGTTTCCGAGGTGCATGGTATGAGCCAGCGTGGAGGAAGCGTTGTCACATATGTGCGATATGGAGAGAAGGTTTATTCACCGATTATTGATAAGGGTGAAGCGGATGTGATTGTCGCATTTGAGAAGCTGGAAGCGGCAAGATGGCTGGAATATTTAAAGCCTGGTGGCCGGATGATTGTGAATACGCAGGAGATGGAGCCGATGCCGGTGATTACCGGAGCCGCCGTATATCCGGATCAGCTCGTGGAGAAGATGACGGCAGCAGGGGCGTGTGTGGACGCAGCGGATTTTCTTGCTTTGGCGGAAGCTGCCGGCTCTGCAAAAGCGGTAAATATCGCGCTTATGGGAAGATTGTCCGTGTATTTCCCGGAGATTTCCGAACAGGAATGGCAGGATGCAATCACAGCGGTCGTAGCTGAGAAATTCCGTGATTTGAACCGGAAAGCGTTTGAACTCGGCAGGAACCTGAAATTATACTAATAATTTCGATGCATTTCCGTATAATATCTGAGTGTTTTCTGCAGTCGAAAGTCCGAGTGAAAGGATGGTTTCGACTGCAGTTTTTTGATTCGTCCATGGACTGTCGGTTCCGAACAGAATTTTGTCGGTGCCATGGTTTTTTATGATTCGTACAAATTGCTCTTTTGGAAGCGGAGAATAGGAAGTGTCAAAATATACATCGGATCCGACAATATATTTTTCGACAGAGTCCCACTCTCCATATCCGCCCATGTGTGCGAGAATAAGCTTGTTTTGGTCTACTTTATCGAGTGCAGGGATTATGTGTGAAACACTTGCATAATCGCATTCCGGAAGCCCTGCATCCATGCCTGCATGTATGAGCACATATAGGTCAAGCTCCTGGGCATAGCTTATGAGACGAAGATAGGAGGTATCATCGAAGTATACTCCCTGATAGGCAGGATGAAGCTTGATACCTTTTACATTATGCGCTTTTAAATCGCGCAAAATCTGCTTGTAGTCATTATTCAATGGATGAACAGACCCGAAGGAAATAAGCTTCGATTCTGTGGAGTTTGTCTGATAAGCAAGCTCATTGATTCCATGTGTTTGTTCCAGTTTTGTCGCGATTGGAACAAGAACACTCACATCCACGCCACTTTGTTTCATATGTGCAAGTAACCCTTTGTTTGTGCCGTCACAATTCGGTGTTGTATGCGCCTGGCTGGCAAGCTTGTCTATTGCTCGCGCAGCAATTGCTTCCGGAAATGTATGTGTATGAAAATCTATTATCATAAAATATACTCCATAAAAAATTCAGCATTAACAGCTTTCTCCACCAAGCTTTGCAGCACGTTCCAGTGCGACGTCGATATTCTCACAGAAGTTCTCTTCGCCGAGTTTTTCTACGAAGCCTGCCTTCTCCATAACGTGTTTAGGCTGCTCGTTTACATGAGACAAAAGCATGGTAATTCCTTTTTTCTTACATGTATTATACGCTTCTTCAAGTGACTCTAAACCGGTAATATCCATAGCCGGTACATTTCGCATACGAAGGATTAAAACGTTTTTATGTTTTTCGTGTGTAAACGCAAGATAGTCGTTTGTCTCCGCAAAGAACATCGGCCCAAAGATTTCGTATACCATTGTGTTCTTTGGTACATATTTCAGGTCTGTATGTTCAGAAATCTCATTTTTATCAAGGTCTTCCTTGTAAACCCATGCCTTTACCTCTGCCACATCCGACATACGCTTCATAAACAGGAACGCTGCCATCACCATGCCGATTTCAATCGCGACAACAAGGTCGAAAAATACAGTCAGAAGCAGTGTGGAAACAAGCACGAGGATATCACTCTTCGGCGCAGTTTTAACCATATGACCAAATGTTTTCCAGCCACTCATGTTATAGGCAACCATAATCAGAATCGATGCGAGACATGTCATCGGAATCATGGATGCATATGGCATCAGGAACAGTAAAATCAAAAGAAGTGTGATGGCGTGTACAATACCTGCAATCGGGGTTCTTCCACCGTTTTTTACGTTGGCAGCGGTACGCGCGATTGCACCGGTTGCAGGGATACCTCCAAACAGGGAGGACATGATATTGCCGACACCCTGTCCTACAAGCTCCGCATTGGAACGGTGGTGCCCGCCGATCATACCATCAGATACAACGCAGGATAACAACGATTCAATCGATGCTAAAATAGCGATTGTAAATGCCGGTGAGATCAGCTCCTTCACAAGTGTAAAGGAAAGCTCCGGTGCGGCAAATTTTGGAAATCCCGATTTGATCGTATACAAATCCCCAATTGTTGTAACAGGAAGCTTTGCAAGCTGTACTATGAGCGTTGTCACAAGGATGGCAACAAGGCTTCCCGGTATTTTTGCAGAGATTTTCGGCCAGAATATCTGTATCAAAAGTGCAAGCATACCGATGCCGAAGGTCATCCAGTCGATCGTGTGAAAATGCTTTGCGTATGCAACACATTTTTCTGTAAACTCCGCTGGTACAGCACCCATTGTCAGCCCGAAAAAATCTTTCAGCTGACCGGCGAAGATGCCGATTGCAATACCAAAGGTAAAGCCGACGGTAATTGTTTTTGGAATAAATTTTATCAGATTACCAAAATGGCATAGTCCCATAATAATCATGATGATACCGGACAAAAAGGTTGCAATCGTGAGCCCGGTCATACCATATTTGGCAATAATTCCGTATATGATTACAACAAAGGCTGCGGTAGGACCGCCAATCTGGACACGGCTGCCGCCTAAGAAGGATATAAAGAATCCGGCGATAATCGCAGTGTAAAGCCCTTGTTCCGGATTGACGCCGGACGCAATCGCAAGGGCAATCGACAGCGGCAGTGCGATAATCGCAACGATGATACCGGCTATGATGTCCTTGATGAGCTGGTTTTTGTCATAGGTTTTCATTGTGCTAAAAAGCTTTGGTTTGATGTACTTTAGCTTCTCCATATTTTCTCTCCCTTGTATATAGTAAGCAATTGCGAAACACATAAGCTATGTATACATATATTTCGATACTTATTCATTCTATATACGATGTATTGAAACTAAGGAGTTCTAGATGTTCTGGTTTGCAAGTATTCATGTAGTACGCAACCGCCGCCAATTCGCCATCCATGGCTCAATGGCGGCTTGTTTGAACATCGTGTTCAAACATTGCTA
>JBJEMZ010000089.1:0-12897 GCA_051879935.1 Wujia sp. | reverse complement strand
CCACCGTGATTGCGGCATTGATTGAACCGGATGGCTTCCAGTGGGCAACCGTCGGAGACAGCCATATCTACCTGTACCGTGGCAATCAGCTGCTGCTGCTGAATCGGGAACACATTTACGAGGCGGAGCTGCTGCAGATGGCGGTGAATGGAAGAATCTCGTTTCAGTCGGTAAAAACGGATAAGAGCCGGAGCGGGCTTACAAGCTTTATCGGCATGGGCGAATTGAAGTATATCGACGGAAGTACAAAGAAGCTTACCTATCAGACAGGGGACTGGCTGCTGCTGATGTCGGACGGTGTATTTAATACGCTTTCTGAAGCTGAGATCTGCCGGATTGTACAGGAGTCAGCTTGTGCAGAGGAAGCAGCAGACCGCATGGAACAGGCTGTACTTGCAAAGCAGAATCCAAAACAGGATAACTTTACGGCGATTCTGCTGGAATTGTAATATATGACATGAAGAGGGAATCCATATGGAGTTACAGCAGTTATGTACATATTGTATGGCAGGCTCAACCGAGCAGTGTGTGTGTCCGGTCTGCAAAAATCCGGCAGACTGGGATAAGAAAAGACCGGCAACCGCGCTTCCGGCAAGACATATACTCGGACAGCAATATTATATCGGAAGGGTAATCGGATGCGGTGGCTACGGAATCACCTATCTTGCGTGGGATATGAAGGTAGGCAGGCGTGTTGCAATTAAGGAGTTCTATCCGAATCAGGATGTGACCCGGGAACAAAACGGTGTATCCGTGCGGGTCGTATTCGGTCAGGAGGACTACGTGGCACATGTGAAGAAGCGCTTTCTCGAGGAGGCACAGTCCATCTATGCTTTTTCTGCTGAGGCCGACATTGTCAATGTGTATCGTCTGTTTGAGGAAAATGGCACGGCTTATTATTCCATGGAATTCTTAGACGGCATGGATTTAAAATCGACACTGCTCAAATATGGGAAGATGCCATGGGAGAAATTATCCGTCTACATGAAGATGGTCATGCATGCCCTGCAGGCGATTCATGAGAAAAATCTGATACACCGGGATATCAGCCCGGACAATATATTTCTGACCAGGGACGGCCATGCGAAGCTGATTGATTTTGGTTCGCTTCGAAGCTACAACAATCCAAACGGACTCACAACGATTTTGAAACATAATTTTGCTCCGTATGAGCAGTATCGTTCCAACGGAAATCAGGGACCGTGGACAGATATTTATGCGCTTTGTGTTACGATGTATTATGCGCTTTCCGGTGTATTGCCGCCGAAGGCTCCGGACCGGATTATGTCCGATCAGACGATTCCGCTTGAACAGCTCTGCCCGACACTTTCGGCAAATGTTGCGCAGGCAATCAAAAAAGGTATGTCGGTTATGCCGGAGGAACGGTATCAGACGGTTGCAGAGTTAAGCAGGCAGATATTTGGTACGACCGGATATATCTGCCTTGTATTCCAAGGTATGCTGAATGGAAAACGGTGGTATATAAAGCCCGGCGAATCCTATGTAATCGGGCGTGATTTCAGCTGTAATATCCAGTATCCGCCGAATGCGGCAGGTATCAGTCGCAGGCAATGCATGGTCTATGTAGACGGAAACGGAAAAGTCTATGTAAAAGATGAAAATTCGACGTATGGAACCTATCTGAACGGGCAGCGCCTGCAGCCGCCGATGTGGTATGAATGGCAGGCAGGTTCTGTCGTTAATTTTGGACAAGAAACCGTTACGATTGTATTTGGATAAGGACATTATAGGAGGTGAAAGTATGCAGGTAAAGCGATGCATAAATTGCATGGAAGAAATAGAAGGCGATATCTGCCCGCGTTGTGGATTTGATCAGACGCAGCCAATGGAACAGTCTCCGGTTGCCCTGAAATGCAACACGGTTTTGCATGGGAGATATCTGGTTGGCCGGATGCTCGGACAGGGCGGATTCGGCATTACATATATCGGATTTGATCTGCTGTTAAATATCAAGGTTGCAATCAAGGAATATTTTCCGATGGGCGCTGTATCAAGAGATAATTCCGTGAGCAATCTGATAAGGTGGAATCCGTCCATGGGGCAGGAGGAACAGTGGAAAGAGGGCTGTGAAAGCTTTCTGAAGGAAGCGCGTAAGATGGCGAAGATTGACTCTATACCGGGTATTGTGCGGGTGCGGGACACTTTCTATGAGAATCAGACTGCCTATATCGCCATGGATTATATTGAGGGCATCACCCTGAAGCAGTATCTGCTGCAAAACGGACCGATGCCGTATGGCGACTGTATTCGTATGCTTGCACCGCTTATGAGCAGTCTTTCCAAGGTGCATGAACAGGGACTTATTCATCGGGATATCAGCCCTGACAATATTATGATGCAGCAGGATGGAAGCATGAAGCTGCTTGATCTTGGGGCTGCCAAGGATATCAGTGTGGGCAAGGAGGGCGTGTCCCAGCTTGTGACAAAGCGCGGTTTCAGTCCGGCGGAGCAGTATATGGAAAGCGGTTCTGTCGGTACATGGACAGATGTGTATGCATTTTGTGCAACGATGTATTATTGCCTGTATGGAAGGGTCGTTCCGGATGCCATGGACCGAATGATGAATGATCCGTTGATTTTTCCGCCTGCACCGAATGGAGAACCGATTCCGGAGGATATTATTGATACGCTTCGTCTCGGGCTCTCTGTTCGGGCAGAGGAGCGAATTCAGACGATGGAGGAGCTTCTGGCCAGACTTTCGGCATATATCGGGGCAGGCGATTCCGATATACTTGCAGCCATTGAAAAGTTCAGCAAGAACAATACATTTGCCGGGAAGAAGAAAAAACGAAAAAAACTGTCTAAGAAGGTTATTATACCGATTGCAGCAGCGCTCGTTTGTGCGGCTGTGGCAGTTGTGCTTATAATTTTGGAACCGTGGCGTGTCAGGGTGGAGCAGCTCGGCAATTCCAACAGCAATATACTAAATGATGGCGGATTGCTTATGCTGGATAAGGAATATGAATATTATATTGATCACAATCAGAATCTCTGCGTCTGTGCATTTGATGCGGATAACGGGTATTTCTATGTGGATGAATCTGAGATAGTGGCAGAGAACGCCTACTATATCAACCGTGGAAAAGATGGCATCTATTTTGCAGAGCAGAAGGATGGTGCAGGTGCATTCTACCGGATGGATGAGGATGGAAGCAACGTAGAATGTCTGTATGAGGGATTAAATACGATTATGCTCATGCAGTATGTACTTTTTTCCAACGATACAGAATACCTGTATTTTGTGGAGGGGCTTTCGGATAATGAGACGACACAGCTTCAGCGCTATAATCTGGAAACGGACACGGTGGAGACTGTTATCGCCAATGATGTGTGCTGGTATAATCTCTATGGGGATTCTTTATATTATACTTTGTATAATGACGATAATGGGACAGACTTTTACAAGTCCTATGTGGATGGAAAACATGCGAAGCTTTTAGACGATGAGATGATATACACGTATGGTTTTGTTGAGGATGATACCGTGTATTTGTATTCCCATAAGGAAAATACAATCTCTGCCTCCGATTTGGACGGGGAATTGAAACAGACCATCTATGATGCGAAGATGGATGCGGGCAACTTTACATTCGCATATGGTGACGGTTGGCTGTATTATGTCGGGGCAGACGACGGAAACCTGTATCATATCCGTGAGGACGGAACCGGAAATGATAAAATCATTGATGGAAAATATTTTGTTTCCATATGTATAGCTGAAAATGACCTCTGGCTGCTTGAGGGTGCCTATGAGGGTGACGACTTAAATACACGACGGGTGTATATGGCATATAAGGACGGCACCGGTCTGTTTGAGGCGGATGAGGCGGATCTGTATAAAACCGACAATGGTCTGCTGTACAAGAAGGATGGAGATTCCATTATAATATGCGGCTATGAGGGCTTGGAAAAGGATGTCGGAGTCCCGTATTATATCGATGGTATTCAGGTTGCGGATATTGAAGAAGAAAATATGCCTACGGATGTCACTTACTATCTGTATCCGACGGAGGATGAGATGGATTATGTTTTTACAGAGGATGGAAGCGGGGTTGTCATTACCGGATACTATGGGGATATGACGCAGGTTATGCTGCCGGATACGATTGAGGATACCGAGGTGGTCGGTATCGGGGAAAGTGCATTTTCGGAGAGTGATATCGAGAAAATTGTATTTGGTAAGTATGTGAAAACGATAAATGACTATGCATTTGAAAAATGTGAAGCCCTTACCTATGTCAAGCTTCCGGATAGTTTACTGGCAATTGGCGAGTCGGCGTTTGACGGCTGTACATCGCTTTCGGAGATTACAATCCCGAATGCAGTTACGGATATCGGATCATTCTGCTTTTATGATACGCAGATTTCCCGTTTGTCCATTCCGGCTAATGTACAGAATATCGGATATAAAATTGCTACAAACATAGCAGCGGACGGATATTCAGTCGATACACTCAATCAGACTTTCGTTGTAGTGAATGGTGTTTTGTTTACAAAGGATATGTCTGCACTGATCGCTTATCCGGACGGCAAACAGGGCAGCTATGTCGTTCCGGCACAGGTACAGACGATTGCGCCGTATGCATTTTTCTTATGTGAAGGATTGACAGATATACAGTTAGAACCGGGATCACAGCTTCAGGAGGTCGGGGATGCTGCAATTGCGCTTTGCGACAATCTCACATTGCTGGACCTGTCAGAGAGTGGTATGCAGTTGGGCGAGAGAGCGATCTACGGCTGTAATAATCTGACAGCTATCCTGTTTCCGTACGATATGATGACGATTGAAGCAAATGTATATGGAAGTTGTCCGGCTTTGCAGGAGGTTACATACAATAAGGATTGCGACTTTCAGGTGGAGTTAGGTGAGAATGTACAGGTTTATTATTATGAGGATCTGGAGTCAGAATAACCGGGCAGGATGAAAAAGGAGTGTTTGTATGATTGAAGTTGCAGAGATTACCGGCCGCGGTGGCAGAACGTATAATGAGGATACCGTGCGTGTGGAACGCCGGGATGACGCAGTCTGTGTGATTGTGGCGGATGGGCTCGGGAGCTGTGGGGGCGGCGAGATTGCCTCAAAATGCGCAGCGGATATTGTGATGCAGCAGTTTTTAAATAATCAGCTTCATGACAGGCAGGATGTGGAAGAGGCATTTCATCTGGCAGATTCTGCGGTTAAAAAACAACAGACACAGGAATGTGAGATGAAGACGACGATGGCAATGCTTTTGCTTGAGAATAACGAGGCACTGCGGGCTCATGTGGGCGATACGCGGATTTATCGATTTCGCAATGCAGAGCTGTTTGAACAGACACTGGATCACAGCGTGTCCCAGATGGCAGTATTGATGAACGAGATATCCCAGAGCCAAATTCGGTTTCATGATGACAGAAGCAAGGTGCTGCGGGCGCTTGGCAGTGACAGTGCCGAGCCGGAGGTGTCAGGACCGGTTAAACTGGAAAAGGAAAAAGGATTTCATGCATTTCTTCTCTGTACGGATGGATTTTGGGAGTATGTGTACGAATCGGAGATGGCGGCGATATTAAAACAGGCGCACACGCCGGAGGAATGGCTACAGGGAATGTTGCTCCATCTTGAAAAACGGGCACCGAAGAATAACGATAATTTTACGGCAGCGGCAGTTTTCGTTGCTTGACATATGAAATAACTCCGCCCATTGCTAAAGGCTATGGGCGGAGTTGTTTTATTCACTTATATATTCGAGTGGGTCAACAACCTCTTCATTTAATCGCATCTCAAAATGCAGGTGCGGCCCGGTACTGTTGCCGGTGTTGCCGGAAAGCCCGATAAAATCGCCCTGAGAAACAGTTTGTCCAACTGTGACATCTGCTTCGGACAGATGGCCGTAGCGGGCGACGATTCCGTTTCCATGATCAATATACACGCAGATTCCGTAGCCACCGTTCCAACCGGACTGAATCACAGTCCCTGCAGCAGCACTATACACATTTGTGCCAACCGGTATGGCAAGGTCGATGCCGTTGTGGTTTCTGCCCCATCGTGGTCCCACCCGGGATGTGATAACATAACCGGAAACCGGCATGATAAAATCCGGTCGTTCCTTTGTACCGACGTGTACTACACGGGCAATAGCCGGCACGGTAACGCGGGTGTCGATGACATCTTTTTTTATACATCTTCCGTTTAAGTACGTAAGCAGAGTCGTTGTTTCCTGCTGACCGGCACATCCCTCGGTCACGACTACGATTTCATCTTTGTAAAGTGTATTGTCCATTACAATCTGGCATCTCGCATAATAGGGCGAAATTTCCTTTCTGCTCTGCATTGTTGTGCCCGTCAGCATATACTGCGGCTCCTGAAGATTTATGACCGGATATTCGCGCAGGCTGTTTAACAGCGCGATTAACATACCGCTGCATAAAATGACGATTGCAAATATTGTTTCTCTTTTGTAGGAAATTACTTTGTGTTTCAACATGATTCATCTCCTACTCTGTAATAAGTTTGTAACAATTTTATTTTAGTGTTACGTTTTTGTGATGTAAAGCAAAAGCGTGCGTAAAATTAGGACAGATGTCCTGTTTTTTCTTGTCTGTTCGACACATTTATGCTAGAATACCCTTAATTCATGTTCCAATGATAAAGAGGGGTGGCTTTATGGCTAAAAATCTAATTGATATTGAGGATATTCCGCCGCAGCTTGCCAATAAGGTGAAGCAGGATCTTCGCTTTAAGACGGGAAATTTTGTATGGCGTGTCCGGTTCAACATTCCGCTTGACCCAAAGACCGTCAACAAGGATACGATGTATGTGGCAAATTCCCAAAATCAAAAGCTGAAAACCTATATCAAATACGATACGCAAAATGAGATTATCGAAGTAGAACCATTAGAACCATATTCTACAAACGAATATTACTATCTCACGATTACCACAAATGTAAAATCAAAGGGTGGACAGTCCCTGTCGGAGCCTGTCCAGGTTAAATTCAAATTGTAAGTTTTGAGAACCGATTATGTAACCCCCAGCCGCATGCAATGTGCATGGACTGGGGTTTATCATAAAATGCAACCGCAACATTTGTATCTTATCAAGGGAAGAATTCAAATTTGTTTTGCAAAAAGGCGTGTAAGAGATTCGGTTGCATGCTCGCCTATTCCTATCATACGCAAAAAGCTTGTCAGTTGTGCAGTTTTGTTCTAGACATAGTTTTCCCTGTATGATATATTTTATGTAATTAATTTTGAAAAGAAATATTCGGATAAGGAGGAACAATCATGGGGTATTCCGCAGAAATAATTGATTATAAGGGAAAAGAAGCGATTGCACTCGCTGCCGGGAAATATAAGGCGATTATTGCGCCGTTTCTGGGCAGTAACGTACTCCGTATGCAGGATATGGAGAATGATATCGAAATTTTTCGGTATGATCCGGATGTGACGCTTGAGCAGCTGCAAAGCAGCCCGGAGGTATATGGACTTCCGACACTGTATCTTCCGAACCGGTTATCAAATGGTGTGTTGAAGGTAAGTGATGCAACGTATCATTTTCCGGTAAATGATCCGCTTGGTAATCATATTCATGGATTTTTACATAAACGTGAGCACAAGGTCGTAAGCGTGGAGGCAGATGCATCAAAGGCAGTTGCAAAGACTGCATATGTCTATGATGAAAACGATGAGTTTTTTGCAACTTATCCGGTCAGCTTCAAGGCAGAGTTTACATTTACGCTGTCGGACGAGGGGCTCGCTTATGAATTTACGATGACAAACACATCCGACAAACAGCTCCCATTCGGCGTATGTAACCATACGACGATTTGCGGACCGTTTACGAAGGATGGTAATGGCCTCGACATGCGGCTTTATGTTCCGGTCGGTGAGAAGTGGGAACTTTCCAAGTCCTGTATTCCGACAGGAGATATGCTTCCGGAGACAAATCACGACAGACAGTATCTGACCGGTTCCCAGGTTCCGGTGCTGCATGATATCGACAACGATGTATTTTTTGCCGAGGAAGGCAGCTTAGACGGAAAGCCGTTTTATGGAGCAGTTGCAACAGACGCGGCAACCGGCAAACGAATCTGTTATGAAGTGTGCCGGGATTTCAAGTTCTGGATTATCTGGAATGACCATGGCGATAAGGGATATTTTTGTCCGGAGCCTTGTACATGGATTATCGATGCGCCAAACCAGCCGATTCCGGCAGATGAATCCGGCTATGTTGAGCTTGCACCGGGTGAATCCAAGACTTTGACAGAGAAGATTTATACAGCATAAGAATTTTTGCGTAGCCCCAGTTCATTGCCGCAGGCAATGGCCTGGGGCTATTTTTTGTTAATTTATTTCCGCAGTTTACCGATAACTATAATAGATTGGTGACTGTAAAACGCATATATGAGGGAACGGATATGGAAAATATAAATCTTAGAAAAGCACAGGAAGTGGCAGGAAGCTACGGCGTATTTGATGACATGCGGAAGCAGGGAATGCGGGAGGCGTCCATCGGAGAGATGGATGCGTTCGACGCTGTGGAGCATGTGCAGTATAAGCAGGATATATCTGCGTCAAAGAATGCGGAGACTGTCATGAACAATTTTGAGGAATACAGACGGGACATGCAGGAGAAGGCAAAGACCGAACAGGAGAACGCGGCAGCCGATGAGCATGAAGCAAACGAGGAAGCAAAGGAAATCGCACGAAGCATCACAAGTGAAGAGATAAAACAGCTCCGAATGATGGGAATTGATGTGGATTCTGCTTCTCTGTCGGACTTGATGGATATCGTGAACATGATGCGGAGTGAGGCACATAGGGAGGCGCTCACACAGGTACTTGCACAGGCTAAGGTGCAAAACGGTGACTATGACAGTCTTTTGATTACCGGATCCGGTGTGAAGACAGCCGGAGGGGAGATGACGCTTGACAATGTAGCTATGACAGAGGTCCTGACGAACCAGGCAGAGAATACGTCAAAAGATGATGTGGAATCGGAAGTTCGTGTGCAGAATCGTGATATATTGTATCTGGTAAAAAATAAACTTCCGATGAACAGGGAGAATTTATACAAGGCGCATTACAGTGGACAGCGGGATCCGGAGCAGACGGAACAGATGCTTCCGGAAGGCATGGAAGAACAGTTGAAAAAGGTTATCATACAGGCGGGGATACCGGTAGATGAAACAAGTATGAACGGTGCAAAACAGATGCTTTTTGCGGGGATACCGGTCACAACCGATACAGTGCGCGACTATATGCAATTAGCGGAAAATGTCGGAAAAAACATTGCGGACATTACCCGGGCGGATACCCGGACGGAGAGTCTACAGACATCCGGCATCGCACAGGCAGATGCACTGTGCCGTAGAGTATGGATGATTGACCCGGAGACGGTAGGCCGGATGGTGCGGGATGGGCAGCCGGTTACGATTGCGTCTGCATATGTGTATCAGGAGACGCAAACCCAGGCGGATGGGCAGTCGAAAGTGCAGCAACCGGAGAGCACCGGTATGCAGGTGCAGGGTGCCACGGAACAGGAGCTGCAGGAGATTACGGCAATGCGCCAGATGGAGGAGATTCGCCTTCGGATGACGGAACAGGTGGCAGGTCGTATGTTGAAAGCGGATATCAACATTGACACGCGGGAACTCTCTCAGGTTGTAGCAGAGCTTCGGGCGGTGGAACGACAGCTTACGAAGGAGTTGTTTGCACGGCAGGACGTTGCATTTACGGAAGAAAATGTAAGTGCATACCGGGAGATGACGGAGAGCCTCCGCGCAATCGGGGATGCGCCGGCGGAACGGCTCGGACGGCTGCTTAAACAGGATCCTGTCTTTACAACACGGGAGGTTGCCCGTGTAGTCTTGGATTCTTCGGATTTATTGAAATTGGAAGATGGGACATCACAGGAGTCCATTTCCGGAGCGCGTATCAGGCGGGAGTTTGCACAGGCGGAACGAAGCTATGAAGCGCTTGGGACGGCACCGCGGGCAGATATGGGAGACAGTATCCGAAAGGCATTTGGCAATATCGGAGACATCCTGCAGGAGATGGAGCTTCCGATGACGGAGGAACATGTGCGTGCCGTGCGGATACTCGGCTATAATTCAATTGAGATAACACAGTCTTCCATCGAGCAGGTTATGGAATATGACAGACAGGTAAACGATCTGATGGATGCATGTTATCCGGAGGCGGTGCTCGGTATGATTCGTGACGGCATCAATCCGATGGATGTTCCAATCGATGAGTTAAATAGGACAATCCGTGAAAAACGATATCATGCAGGTGTGACGGAGGCGGATAATTTCGCAACATTTCTGCGTGATGTGGAAAAACAGGGTGAAATATCTGCTGAGGAGCGGGAAAGCTATATCGGTATCTATCGGATGTTTGATAAACTCAGGAAATCCGGAGACCGAGAAGCCGGATATCTCTTTGCAAATGGAAGCAGACTTACGGTACGGAATCTGCTTACCGCCATGCGCAGTCGCAAGGCATCGGGACTGGATGTTGCGGTGGATGATTCGCTTGGTGTACTGGAAGAGACGAGTGTGGCTGGAAAGCGGATTGATGCACAGATAGAACATGCATTTTCAAACCGGACAGAGGCTGGGAATAATATGGCGGATGAAAACAGTTGGGAATCGCTTCTTTCAAAAACGCAGTTTGAGGCAGCAGAACAGTTTTTACAGACATATGAAATACAGGAGAGCGCAGTAAATATGCAGGCGGCAATTCGGGTTATGAATGATATGCCGGAAAATGCACAGGAGCAGGATGGGTTTTATCATCTGGTTTCCGATATGTTAAAGAAGCTTCGGTTTCGGGATGAATCAGAGGACGAACTTATTGACCGGGAAACCGATGCGATGGCAAAATCGCTTATAGGAGAGGACATTCCGGTGGCATTTTCCTCAGGGAATCTGCTTGAGACACTTGGGCAGGAGGGAAAACTTTCCCTTACATATGCAGATATGCAGGAGCAGCTGACAGAGCTTTTGTATCAAAATGCAGCAGCGGCCGCTGTAAATGCGGAGGATGTGCAGTCTGTAAAGGTGATACAGGCAGGATTTCATATACTTGGGAAAATGGCAGAGAGAAATCAGTTCAGTCTTCCTGTTGAAACGGCGGATGGAACAAGGCTTGTGAATCTGAAAGTTGTGCATGATGCCGGGCAGCCTCAGACGATACAAATCCGCATGCGGCATTCAAAGTATGAAACATTGACGGCAGAGCTTACAATTTCTGCGGAGCAGACTGTTTCGGGTCAGGTGCTTGCCGGAACGAGTGAAGGAAATGCAGCCCTCCTTGCATATACGGCAGACTTTATGCGGAAACTGTCTGAAAACGGATATCCGGATGCAGATATTTCGCTTGGTCAGAGCAGGACTTTGCATGGTTTGGAGGAAGCATCTACAGAGCGTAACGGAAGAACAAGCGGAAGAAAATTGATGGAGACGGCGGTATTTTTCGTTAAGGCATTGGCAGATATGACCGATATATAAGATAGTTTAAGGCGCAGAATAAAAAGCAGGAGGCGATTTTATGAGAATCAATTATAATGCATTAGCGATGAATGCGACAACGCATTTTTCCAAAATAAACGACAACGTTGGAAAGTCGATGTCCAGACTTTCTTCGGGATATAAGATTTCAAGCCCGGCAGATGACGCAGCCGGTCTTGCAATATCCAAAAAAATGCGTGCGCAGATTCGCGGACTTGACCGTGCTGCGTTAAATTCAAATGATGGTATCTCCGTGATTCAATCCGCAGAGGGCGGTATGGAGGAGATGCACAATATCTTAAGACGTATGAGGGAGCTCTCGGTACAGGCAGCAAATGATGTGAATTATGAAGAAGACCGGGATGCGATTCAGGAGGAGATTGATTCTCTTGCGGCAGAGCTTACACAGATTTCGGATACGACTGCATTTAACGGACAGATTTTGTTGAATGGAGATATGACAAGACGTTCTTTGTCCAGTGAGAATGGAATTCGTGCGACCTACATTTCTTCCGATGTAAGTACCGGTGTTTATTCGATTAATGTGACGGCGGATGCTGAGCAGGCAAGCCTTACAACCGGATTTGCTTATTCGGGTGCAACGATAACAAAAGAACAGACGGGAACGATAAAAGTAAATGGTTTCTCCATTGAGATTTCGGAAGGCATGACGATGGAGGAGGTATATGGCAAGCTGCAGAGCAGTCTTGCAAAGATAAATATTGATGTTTTTGCTTCTGCGGATGGGACAACCGAGACGAATTTTGATTCCGGCGCTCCGGTTGTGTTCCGTACAAAAGCATATGGCTCAAATCAGAAGATTGAAATCGAGGTTGGAAATCCGGAGCTTTCGGCAGCACTTGGTATTACGGACGGCGCAAGCGCGCAGGGTAAGGATTGTGAGGCATCTCTGAATGTGACAGAGGATGGGTTCTCTACCACGGCAACACTTACTACATTGGGAAATGAAATCGAGGTTGTGGACCGAAATGGATTTTCCATGACAATAGAAACGGATCCGGGAACTGCTGCGGGAGGCACGGTTAAGGCGGAGATAGAAGTCCTTTCTGCAGGAACCATGGTGATTCAGATTGGAGCAAATGAGGGAGAACAGCTGGCAATCGACATTCCGGAGCTTTCGGCAGAAGCGCTTGGAATCGACGAACTGATTATGTACACACATGCGTATGCAAGTGATGCAATCACAGCGATTGACGAAGCAATCAAACGTGTTTCGAGCGTGCGTTCCACACTTGGTGCATACGAAAACCGCCTGGAAGATGTATATTCGAATCTGGAGATTCAGAGCCAGAGTATTACAGAGGCATATTCACGAATTATGGATACGGATATGGCGGAGGAGATGACAAATTATACACAGCTT
>JBJEMZ010000088.1:0-12927 GCA_051879935.1 Wujia sp. | reverse complement strand
ATTTGGACAGGCATTTTCGGACAGCAGGGACGAATATAGCGAGGAAGCACAAAATGCAATTGAGGAAAAAATCAATAGTATTGCGCGTCTGCTCGAACAACAGATGAAGACAAATGCGAAAAATGAGACTTCTATAAAAGAGGTTGCGGATCAGGCCATTGCATCCGGAGAGGCGATGAAGGTTCAGGAAAAAGAATCTGAGAAAACCGGCAGTAAGATTGTAGATCTTGTGATTCATCAGCTTCTTGAGAGTGAAGTAAATGAGGCACATGCACGGGAGATAATTGAAGAACTGACTCTGAAGGATGATAAGCAGCCAATCGACAACATACTTGCAAATGTATATCAAAAAATTGTATTAAAGCTTGGAGAGATAAAAACACTGACCGCAGGGGAAAAGAAGCCGAAAATTGTGTTTTTTGTTGGAAATACAGGTGTCGGCAAAACAACGACGATGGCAAAGCTTGCATCCATGTGTACGCTTGATATGAAGCTTAAGTGTGCCATGTTTTCCATTGATACATATCGGATCGCGGCGATTGAACAGCTAAAAACATATGCCAGTATTTTATCGGCTCCGATGGAAGTTGTTTATACGCCGGAGGAGATGGCAGATAGTGTAGAGAAATATAAAAACTATGACTTGATTTTAGTAGATACAGCCGGACGTTCCCATAAGAGTGAGGAGCAGAAAGAAGATTTGAAACAGATTCTTGATTCGGTACAGGGTTATGAATGTGAAGTATTTCTTGTGGTAAGTGCAACCGTAAAATATGCGGATTTGCTTTCTATTGCAAATACATATGGGGAATTATTTGATTACAGTTTGATTTTCACAAAACTTGATGAGACAAACGGACTTGGAAGTATTTTAAATTTGAAACTTGATACAGGAAAACAGCTTTCGTATGTTACCTGGGGGCAAAATGTGCCGGATGATATCGGTGTTCTGGACCCACAGATTATTGCGAAGAAATTACTGGGAGGTGGCAAATAATGGATCAGGCATCAAAGCTCAGAGAACTTGTGCAAGCCAACCAGGATGTTTCAAGTGCAAGGGTAATTGCTGTAACAAGTGGCAAAGGCGGAGTCGGCAAGACAACATTATCTGTTAATATTGCTTTGGAGATGGCAAAGCGTGGTAAAAAAGTTGTTATATTTGATGCGGACTTTGGTCTTGCAAATGTTGAAGTTATGCTTGGAATCCGCCCGCAGTTTAACTTGTTGGATTTGATACATAACAATAAAACGATGTCGGAGATAATCACAAACGGGCCGGATGGAATCGGATTTATATCCGGTGGTTCCGGGGTGTCAGAGCTTGCAGCACTTGACAATGCAAGTATTAAACTGTTGATTTCCGAACTTGTCAAGCTGGATCAGATGTATGATGTAGTTATTATAGATACCGGAGCGGGCATAACGGATTCGGTTATGGAGTTTGTGATGATGAGCCCGGAAGTGTTACTCGTTGTTACACCGGAGCCGACATCCATTACGGATTCGTATTCACTACTTAAGGTACTGCGCAGAAAAAACAGCTTTAATCCGATATATAAGACGATACATGTTGTCGCAAATCGTGTGGAAAGCGAGACGGAAGGAGTAGAAATTTACAATAAGATTGACACGGTTTCTTCCAAGTTTTTGAACACAAAGCTGCAGTTTTTAGGCTCCGTTTTGCAGGATAAAAATGCATCCATGGCAGTCATCGAGCAAAAACCGCTTGTGCAGACCTTCCCAAATACAATTGCTTCAAAGGGAATTTACCAGCTTGTTGCAAAATTGATGGATGAAACGATAGTTGAATACAAGAAAAAAGAAGGAATTGCACGGGTGTTTATAGATTTCTTCCGCTCAAAGAAACGTATACGATAAAGTAAGAACATAAATAGGGGATGAATATGGGAATAGCGATTGGAAACAAAATTGAATTAGTCCGGCTTGACCAGGTGATACGAAATGAACAGAACAAAAGAGTTTATGTGAGTAAAATCTATGATTTCCTGGAAGATGACACACTTCAGATAGCCATGCCGATTTATGAGGGTAAAATCGTACCCCTTGATTTGGATGAACGGTATACAGCCTGTTTTTATACAGATCGCGGATTGCTGCAGTGTAATGCTCTTGTTACATCGAGATACAGAAGCGGAAATCTGTTTTTCCTGGACATAAAGCTTCTTGGTAAGCTGGAAAAGGTACAGCGCAGACAGTTTTACCGGTATGACTGCCTGATAGAAGCAAAAATTCGTGTTGTGTCTGATTATGAGTACGATACCGGGATTCCGGATGATATCTCGATTCCGGAGGATGAACTGCCTTGGGAACCGGCCCGGATAGTCGATATCAGTGGAGGTGGTGTACGTCTGAATCAGCGAAATCACATCGAACGAAACGAAGTTGTAAAAATAAAATTTATGATTCCATTTTTAAACGAGATATTAAGTTTTAATCTGTTTGCAAGAATCTTATCCAGCACGCGTATACAGGGGCGTTCAGATATGTATGAACAGAGAATGGAATTCTTAAAAATTACGCAGGATGAGAGGGATAAAATCGTACGTTTCATTTTTGAAAGCGAACGTGCAAAGCTTGCGAACGGAAAACGGTCATAAAATATGAAAAAAATTCTACTTTTAGATGACTCTGCACTCATGAGAAGAGTCATGTCTGATATAATCAATAGTATAATTGGATATGAGGTAGCATATACAGCTTCAAACGGTAAGGATGGACTGTTGCTTTTACAGAATAATCATGATATTGATGTTGTTATGACAGATATTGATATGCCGAAAATGGATGGACTGGAATTGCTTCGACAGGCAAAGCAGCGTGAGATAAATCTTCCTTTTATTGTCTTTAGTTCCAAGCATGATGCCTATTCGGTTTTGACCGCCTTGGATCTCGGCGCAATAGAGTTTATAAAAAAACCGGAGCATATACTTAGTAAAGCAGAACAAAAGAAATATGCGGATAAGATTCAAAAAGCGCTCTTTATGGCAGTTCAGGCTGCAAGTAAACATTCACCGGCAGAAAATATCGAGACTGTAAAAAAACCATTGCGAAAACATCAGGACGGAAGAAGAACAGGACGGAAGAAGCTTGTTGCACTTGTCTGTTCAACGGGCGGACCGCGTGCGCTGCAATCCGTTATTCCAAGACTGCCGGCAAATCTTGCAGCACCGGTTGTGCTCGTACAGCATATGCCGGAGGGATTTACAAATACGCTGGCCATGAGGCTGAATGAGCAGAGCAAGATTCGCGTGAAGGAAGCCGAGGAAGGTGATTATCTCAAAAATGGTGTCGTTTATATCGCAAAAGGCGGAACACATCTTGCCGTGCGGGAGACTCCGGATGGGTGTGAGGTTTTTTTTGATGATAAACCGGCTATCGGAGGTTTGAAACCATGCGGAAACATTATGCTTTCCAGCCTTTGTAACGTATCCTATGACGAGATTATCTGCGTGATTCTGACCGGCATGGGGGCAGACGGAACCAAGGGCACGATGGAGCTTTCCGAATGCAAGGAAGTCTATGTGATAGCACAGGATGAAGAAACAAGTACTGTATACGGCATGCCTCGGGCGGTTTATGAAGCCGGATTGTGTGATTGTGTATGCAGTTTGGAACACATAGCAGATGAAATAATAAAGAAAGTAGGGGTGCAATAATGGATTTAAGTCAATATCTTGAGATTTTTATTGATGAGACGAAGGAACATTTACAGACGCTCAATGACCAGGTGCTGATTTTAGAGTCAGAACCGGAAAATGTAGATACGGTTAATGAGATTTTCCGTGCAGCTCATTCCTTAAAGGGTATGGCAGGAACAATGGGATTTAAGCGTATGCAGCGTCTTACGCATGACATGGAAAATGTTTTCTCGGAGATTCGGAACGGAAAAATGAATGTCAACGCGGATTTGGTTGATATTGTTTTTAAATGTCTGGATGCAATTGAGGGTTATCTTACAAGCATCATTGATACAGCGGATGAAGGTACAGAGGATAACGAAGAATTAATCGGACAGTTAAATGCAGTACTTGAAAATGGTCTTGCAAATACCGGCGAAGTACAGGCAGCTGCAACAAAGGAAGAAGAAAAACCGGCTGCTGCACCGGAACCGGCAGAAAAGGCAGACCGCAGAAAATACATGAGCATTCCGATTGCCGATTATGAGAAAAATGCTATGGCAGAGGCGAAGGCACAGGGTAAGCATGTATATGCTACAACTGTTTATATTCAGGAGAGTTGTCTGCTCAAAGCGGCACGTGCATTTCTGGTATTTAAGGGATTGGAAAATAAGGGTGAGATTATCAAATCCGTTCCAAGTGTACAGGATATTGAGGATGAGCGTTTTGAGTTTGATTTTTCAATGTTTATTATTTCTGATAAGTCTTTAGAGGAAATCAAGAAGGCGATTGAAAATGTATCTGAGATTGAGGAAGCTGTAATCGAGGAATACGAGATTCCGGCAGAAGTGCAGGAGACAGAAGTAAAAGCGGAAGAAAAGAAAGAAGAAGCATCTGTGGGTGCTGCAGAAAAAACACCTGCGAAAAAGGAAGAGAAGAAGGCAACAGCCGGAAAGAGTTCTAAGCCGGTTGTTAACCGTTCGGTTCGTGTAGATATTGAAAAGCTGGATGATTTGATGAATCAGGTATCTGAGCTTATTATCGCAAAGAACGGACTTGTGTCTGTTACAGGAACATTTACATCGCAGGATCAGTCATTTAACGAGCAGATTGAATACTTGGAACGTATCACAACAAACCTGCATGAGTCAGTAATGAAGGTACGAATGGTTCCGATTGAGAGTGTTGTCAACCGGTTCCCACGTATGATTCGTGATTTGTCCAAGAAGCTCAACAAAGAGATGGAACTGATTATGACCGGTGAGGATACAGAGCTTGACCGTACGGTTATTGACGAGATTGGTGACCCACTGATGCATATGCTTCGAAATGCAGCAGACCATGGACTTGAATCTACAATTGACCGTTTGAAAATCGGAAAACCAAAGGTTGGTACGATTCGTCTCGACGCTTATCAGGATGGAAACAATGTAACAATTGAGGTAAGCGATGATGGTGGCGGTGTTGATGTTGAAAAGATTAAGCGTAAAGCAGTAGAAAAAGGTCAGATTACGGAAGAACAGGCTGAATATATGACAGACAAGGAAGCAATTGACCTGTTGTTTATGCCTGCGTTCTCAACAGCAGAGAAGATATCTGATGTATCCGGACGAGGTGTCGGTTTAGATGTTGTAAAGAATAAGATTGAAGGTCTCGGTGGAGATGTGGAAGTAACGACTAAGCTTGGCGAAGGAACGACCTTTATTGTAAGACTTCCGCTTACACTTGCGATTATTCAGGCACTTATGGTTGAAGTTTCCGGTGAGAAATATGCTTTGCCGTTAAATTCGATTGTTACCTTGGAAGAAATTTTACCGGAAGACATTCGTTACATACATACAAAGGAAGTAATCAATCTGCGTGGTTCTGTTATTCCGCTTGTACGATTGAATGAGGTACTTGATGTTGAACCGGTTGAAAGTGAAGATGATATGGCAGATGATGAAGGTGAAATCGTAGTTATCGTCAAGAAGGGTGATAAGCAGGCAGGCCTTGTGATTGACAAGCTGCTCGGACAGCAGGAAATCGTTATTAAATCACTCGGAAAATACATTCATGTTCCAAAGATGATCAGTGGTGCTACAATCCTCGGTAACGGTGAAGTTGCGCTTATCATTGATTCAAATACATTGGTGTAACGGAGGTGTAGATGTATGGATACAAATGTAGCAGTAAATGATGCAAAGCAATATATTATTTTAAAATTTGACAGTGAGCAATACGGAATCGATATTGCTTATATTGAAAATATCGTAAGACTGCAGCCGATTACGCGGGTTCCGCATTCACAGGACTATTTTCTTGGAATCATTAACCTGCGTGGCGAGGTAGTTCCGGTTATGAGTATGCGGCGGAAATTTGATTTGCCGGATAAAGAGAATACGAATGCATCCCGTATACTGATTCTTAAAATTGAGGGAAGCGGAAAAATCGGAATATTGGTTGATGAGGTTCGCGAGGTTGTTTCTCTCTCTGAGGAGCAGATTGAACAGGTTGCTGCGGAAAATATGGATACACGCGCATATCTCATGGGTGTTGGAAAATATAACAATACATTGATTTCGCTGATTAACATCGGTATGTTGATTTCTGATATTGACAGTGAGTAAGGAGAATGCCTATGAACAACAGTTCCGACCATTTATCTGAACAGGTTGAAAATGCATTGACTGAGCTTGGAAACATCGGAGCGGGAAATGCTGCAACATCTTTGTCGGTTATTTTGTCCTCAGATTTGACGATGACACCGCCGACGGCCAAGCTTTACGATTTTAATGAGCTTGAGAATATTCTCGGCGGGCCGGATAATCTGGTTGTAGGTGTCATGAGCCAGTTATATGGGGCATTGGATGCAATGATGCTGTTTGTGCTTGGCTATGAAGACGCAAAGCAGCTGATTGCGACATTGCTCGGGAAAGAGGAAGACTGGCGCAATGAGATGGGAATGTCTGCAATCAGTGAGATTGCAAATATTATCATCGGTTCTTATGTTGCTTCCTTAGAGAATCTGACCCATTCGCCGCTTCGTTATGAACAGCCGCAGCTTTGCTATGATATGGCGGGTTCAATTTTAAGTGTGCCGTGTATTGAGTATGGACAGGTAAGTGATACGGCATTGCTGATTCATTCCGGCTTTAAAACAGGTGGGCAGGAAATAAATGGTTACATTATGTTGGTTTCTGAGATGCATTCCTTTGACAGTTTATTGGAAATGCTTGGAATCGGAGGTGCAAGTTGAGTGAAGTTATCCGTGTCGGGATAGCGGATATGAACACTTGTGAAGCCCCGGATAAGATTACAACGATTGGGCTAGGCTCCTGTGTTGGAATTGTTTTATATGAGCGAACCAAAAGTGTTGCGGGACTGGTTCATATCATGCTCCCCGACAGTACAAAAATCAGGCAAAATCAGAATAAATTGAAATTTGCAGATACGGGAATTGCAATGCTTGTTGAAGAACTTGAAAAGAAAGGACTCGTGCGCGAAAAAATGCTTGCAAAAATTGCCGGCGGTGCAAAAATGTTTCAATTTTCATCGAACTATATTGTGGGAAATATAGGAGAAAAAAATGTGGAAGCTGTACGTGAGGTGCTGAAACAATATCAAATCAGACTTGTTTCCGAGGATGTCGGGTTGAATTACGGAAGAACTATTATTTTTGATCCGGAGACAAAAGACCTGACTGTTGTGAAAGCAGGTAAACAGACACGTATCATATGATTTGGAGACGGTACATTGGATATAAAAGAAAAATACAAAAACGCTCGGGCGTTTATCGTTTTATTGGCTGCGCTGATTACATGGCTTTTAAACATGAAATATGAACGCAGTATGGTGAAATCTCTTGTTATATTGTTGATTGTAATTATCGTTTTTTATATAATTGCAACCATTGCGATAAAACTTATCGATAAAATACGCAATATGGAAACAGTTAAACAGGTTGATATCGTTGAAATTCCGGAAGAAGAATCTGGAGAAACAAAAGAAGAAGCGCGTTAAGGGGTGTTGCTTTAGATGGCAATCATAGATAAGAAGGAACGCTTGTGGATAGAATACAGTAACACAAGAACTGATTCTGTTCGACAGGAACTGATAATTGAATATGTGCCACTTGTAAAACTGGTTGCCGGAAGGCTTGCAATCTATCTCGGCTCCAATGTGGAATATGATGATCTTGTTAGTTATGGAATTTTTGGATTAATTGATGCTATTGATAAATTTGATTACGGAAAGGGTATTAAATTTGAGACTTATGCAAGTTTGAGAATTCGTGGTTCCATATTGGATCAGATTCGAAAAATGGATTGGATTCCCCGTTCGGTAAGACAAAAACAAAAAGCAATTTCTGAGGCAGCAAAAAAGCTGGAAGCGATGCTTGGTCCGAATTATGCGGATGAAGATATGGCAAAGGAGCTTGGCATATCGGAGGAAGAGTATAACACATGGCTTTCCCAAACAAATATATCAAATGTTTCATCACTCGATGATATTATGGAACAGGGAAGTGATGTGAAAAACACGGGAAGCGGAAGCAGTAACATAGATCCGGAAAGCAGTGTTGTAAAAGAGGAATTAAAGGAGCAGCTTGTTCGGGCACTCTCTGCATTGACAGAAAAAGAAAAGAAGGTTGTAATGCTTTATTATTATGAGGAGCTTACATTGAAAGAAATCAGCAGAGTGATGGAGGTATCGGAATCAAGGGTATCACAGCTTCATTCGAAGGCTTTAACAAAAATGAGGGGATATTTAGGGGATAATTTTGCATTGATGATGGGTTAAATGAGGTGACGGCCTATGAAATACAAAGATTCCTTTTTTCGAGTTACAATTAAAGAAGATGGTACATATCTGAGTGTGTTTCCTCCCAAGGACGGTGGAAAAAGCCTGGATGTTAAGGAAGTAATAGATTATCTTGACCGTAATGGCTGCCCGGATTACTCGGCAACTGCATTGAAAAAGACATTTGATATGCTCTCTGACAGACCATTACAAATAAAATTAAGTGAAGAACCAATTGAACCAATTCACGAAAGCGCCATTGTGTCTGTCAATCGGGACTGTATGGTTGCATATATTCGTTTTTATCCGCCATCTACGAATGGAAAGCTTATGTCTGAGCGGGAAATTCGTGCTGAGCTTGAAGCGAAGAAAATTATTTATGGAATTTCGGATTCCGTAATTGAAAAATTAAAAGTGGGAAAACCGTATTGTGTAAGCATTCCCATTGCAAAAGGAATGCCACCGGTAATGGCGAAGGATACGGTAATTGAATATTTTTTTAATATAAAACCCCTTGCCAAACCAAAGGTTCTGGAAGACGGAAGTGTAGATTTTCATGCTTTGAATCTTTTCTCAACCATAAAAAAAGGTGATGTATTGGCAAAGCTGACACCCCATGATCCGGGGAAACCCGGTATGGATATTATGGGCCGGAACATTCCGCAAAACCATCCCAAGATTAAGAAATTGAAATATGGTAGAAATATATTACTCTCAGAGGATGGTACAACCGTAACAAGTGAAGTAGATGGAAATGTTACATTGGCAGATGGTACGATATTCGTGTCGGACACCTATAATGTAGCTGCGGATGTCGATGCATCGACCGGTGATATAGAATACGAAGGAAATGTTATGATTCCCGGCACGGTTCGAACGGGATTTACTGTTCGTGCAAAGGGAGATATTGAAGTAAATGGTGTCGTTGAAGGTGCAACTTTGATAGCAGGAGGAAATATTGTTATCAAACGTGGTGTTCAGGGTATGGGAAAAGGCAGGCTGGAGTCGGGTGGAGACATTTGTGCACAGTTTTTTGAAAGTGCAAATGTTTCGGCGAATGGAGATATTATTGCAGGCTCCATTTTACACAGTCATATACAATCAGGTGGAAAGGTCGTTATAAGCGGTAAAAAGGGCTTTATTGTAGGTGGAGAAATAATCTGTGAATCTTACGTGGAAGCAAACAGTATCGGTAACCGTATGGAAACACAAACTTTGATTAAAGTTGGTGTGAAACCGGAGTTATATGAAAGAATGAAGGTACTTGTTCCCCTGGTTGCAGAACTAAAAACATCGATTGAAGAGACAACTTCTTATCTGAATGTTTATAAGGAAAAGATAAAACGTGGTGTGAAGCTTACCCCCGAAAATGTTAAGCAGATTAAGCAATATACAGAAAAAACCGAGGAAATGAAACAGGAATATCAGGAAAAAAATGAGGAGCTTCAAAATATCCGAACAGAAATTTCGTATGGAAAAAAGGGAAGTGTTAAAGTGTTTGGAAATATTTTCCGAGGTGCAGTCATTAATATTTCCAGTTTGTGTTTGCCGGTAAAGGATACTGTAAGTCATAGTTGGTTTAAGATTTTGGATGGAGAAATAAAGTCTACATCATTTTAATCTTAAATGTGAATTAAGAAGGGAGAATGCCTATGATTTCACCGATTATTGCTGCGCAGACAGCAACACCGGTTGCGTCCATACAGCAGCATACGGAAGCCCAAAGTATTTTGCAGTCGCAAAATGCTCTGCATCAAAAAAAAGAAGAAGAACGAGAAGTTCGGGAGACGGTTGTACAAAAGGAAGAAGCCGCTTATTATGAGCAGAGTCATGATGCAAAGGAAGAAGGAAGAAATAAATATCAGAATTTATATTCCGGGAAAAAGAAAAAAACTGTAACGGAAGAATCTGATAAGAACACAAGCGTGAATCGCATTAATATAGATATAAAATTATAAGATGAGGTAAGAGAATATGTCAGCAACAGTCATTGTATTAATTGTTATAGGTTTGATTTTTATCTTTGTAAGTTTTGCTATTTCAGAGAAACTTTCGGAAGATAAAGAAGGAGAAGATGGAATTATCAATATTCCGGAGCAGCTTTCGGAAGAGCAGAAGGAGAAGATTGATAAACTGATTCGGGATTATATGGATGAACAGACAGAGGGTAGATTGGCAGAAGTTGAGACCCGTCTTTCTGAAATTGTGAACCAGAAAACATTAGCACTTGGTGACTATGCGGTTACCGTAAATGAAGAAATAGAACGGAATCATAATGAAGTGGTTTTTCTATATGATATGCTTTGCGAAAAGCAGAAGGAGATCATGACAACGGCTAATATGGTTGATGAATATAAAAAAGAGATTGCCACGATGGTGCAGCATGGTACCGTACAAACAGTGTTAAGCCAAAATCAGCCACAGCAAAAGGAAATTCCCAATGCGGATACAAACGAGGCAGAACCTCTGTCAGAGGAGCAGGAGCTTGAGGATGCAATCCGTGATGTAGAGGAAACTCCTATTCCGGAGGAAACGGAAAAAGAACTGGAAAATGTTGACAACAAAGAGATGATTTTGGAAATGCACAAAGCAGGACTTAGTATTCTTGAGATTGCAAAACATCTTGGTCTGGGTGTTGGAGAGGTAAAATTAGTTGTAGACTTATATCAGGGAGATGCAAAATAATGAAGAAGAAATATTTTTTAAGAGGACTAGGCACAGGTATTTTATTTGGGGCAATTATAATGCTTGCGGCATATATGACTTCCGGCGGCTATCGGATGAGTGATGATGAAGTGATAAAACGTGCCGAAAAGCTTGGTATGGTTATGAAGGAAGCGGATATTCTGGCATCCTCTGAAGAAGACAAAACAAACGAAGCTACAACTACAGAGGCAACCACGGAAAAGTCCTCTGAAGAGATAACCACAGAGGCGGAAAAGACATCCGAGACAACCACAGAGACAGCAACAGAGGCAACCACAGAGGCAACTACAGAAGCTACAACAGAGACAACAACCGAAAAGCAAAAAGATGAGTCGAATGGTACGAAGGCAACGATTACCGTAAGCGGTGGCATGAGCTCGGAAACAATTGCTGCGCTTTTGGAAGATGCGGGTCTGATTGAAAGTGCTTCTGATTTTAACAGCTACCTGGTAAATAATGGTTATGACAGCAAACTGGAAACAGGCAGTTTTTCCATTGATGCAGATATGACATATGAAGAAATTGCCAAAATATTGACAAAACAGCAGTAAAATAATAAAAAAAGTGCTTGATAGCACTTTTTTTTTGTGTTATAATCGACTTCGTGTGAAAAAACATGTGAGTGAATCGGCAGAAGGGTGCCAGATAACGCGATGGTTTCTGCTAGACAGCTTGACACACGGCTGTAAGAAGCTCACAGAAGAATATTTTAAAACCCAGGAGGTAAATTATGAGCGTTATTTCAATGAAACAGTTACTTGAGGCAGGTGTTCACTTTGGACATCAGACAAGAAGATGGAATCCTAAGATGGCTGAGTATATTTATACTGAGCGTAACGGAATCTATATCATTGATCTTCAGAAGTCAGTAGGCAAGGTTGACGAGGCTTATAAGGCAGTTCTCGACTGTGCTGCAAACGGTGGAAAGATTCTTTTTGTTGGTACAAAGAAGCAGGCTCAGGATTCTATCAAGTCTGAGGCTGAGAGATGTGGTATGTACTATGTAAACCAGAGATGGTTGGGTGGTATGCTTACGAACTTTGAGACTATCAAGACAAGAATCGCAAAGCTTGAGAAGTACGAAGAGATGGAAGCAGACGGAACATTTGATGTTTTACCTAAGAAGGAAGTTATCGAGATTAAGAAGGAGATGGATAAGCTCCAGAAGAACCTCGGTGGTATTAAGGATATGAAGGAGATTCCTGATATGATCTTCATCGTAGATCCACGTAAGGAGAGAAACTGCGTACAGGAAGCTCATGCACTTGGTATTCCACTTGTTGGTATTGCAGATACAAACTGTGATCCGGAAGAACTTGATTATGTGATTCCGGGCAATGACGATGCAATCAGAGCCGTTAAGCTTATTGTATCAAAGATGGCTGATGCTGTTATCGAGGCAAATCAGGGTGAAGATGTTGAGACTCCGGAAGAGGCTGAGTCAGCTGAGGCAGATGCAGTAGAAGAGTAATCAGGAAAACCGACGAATTAGGAGGATTTTAATATGGCAGCTATTACAGCTAGTATGGTAAAAGAGTTAAGAGAGATGTCAGGCGCCGGCATGATGGATTGTAAGAAGGCTCTTACAGAGACAGACGGTGATTTTGATAAGGCTATGGAGTTCCTTCGTGAGAAAGGTCTTGCAACTGCAGTTAAGAAGGCAGGAAGAATTGCAGCAGAAGGTATTGTTATGACAACTGTAATCAACGATGGCAAGAAGGCTGCAATCGTTGAGGTAAATGCAGAGACAGATTTTGTTGCAAAGAACGAAGTATTCCAGACATATGTAAAGGAAGTTGTT
>JBJEMZ010000087.1:0-13012 GCA_051879935.1 Wujia sp. | reverse complement strand
AGCTGCGTTATTAAATAACGCGAAGGAGAAATGTGTGTCTTGTGACACTAATATGAATCTTGGGGGGATTCTATATATATCAATAGCATTTTCATGCTTTGATACCTTCGTTCAAGACTTCGTTCCTCTTTTGTAAATTCGTGTCGTCACGAGTTCTCTTTTGTCAAAATGTATCTTACGAAGTCTATGGTTGTATACTACTGAATTTTTTTGTAATTTTATATCATATTTATGTCTTTTTTTATATTTTTATGCTATACTATAAAAAAAAGTAAAAAAACATTTACCTTTTGGATAATATAGGGTAGTGGAGGACATTATGAATATCAAAAAAGAAATAAACAAAAAGCTGTTCGAACAGCAACAGGAACAGACGCGTCATCTCGACTACGAAAAAGAATTCGGTTTTTATAAAGCAATTGCCCGCGGAGATATGGAAGAAGTTTTGAAATTGCACAAGCAATACGAATCATATAAAGGATATACTATCGGAGAAGATAAAAACGGTATCCTATCCATGGATCCGCTCCAAAACCAAAAATATCATTTTGTGATTTTAGCCGCCATGATCAGCCGGTTCTGTGCGCAGTACGGTCTGCCCCGCGAAGTTGCATACAGCATGAGTGATATCTTTATTCAGCGGATGGATGTGTGCATGAACATATCTGATATCAACAGGATGCAGACTGAAATGATTCTAAGCTACACAAAAGCTATGCAGGACAATCGCAACAAGCCAATCGGCTCTAAGCAGATTGTCAAATGTGTAGAATATATCCATGCTAATCTACAACAGGATTTGAAGCTTGAAACCATCGCTGATTATCTCGGTATGAATCCGACTTATCTCTCCCGACTGTTCAAAAAGGAAATGAATGTATCCATCTCCTCCTACATTAAAACGAAACGTTTGGAAAGTGCTGCTAATCTGCTCCAATATACGAATTATACTATCTCCGAAATATCAGAATACCTGAATTTCTCATCGCAGAGCCACTTTACCAGCTCCTTCCAAAAGCAATACAAGATGACGCCGAAGCGTTACCGCGATGTTCACACAATCAGCGAATCACCGGATTTATAATATCCGGTGATTCTGATTTTTATTCTCAGGATTTGTCCTGTGCCGCAATCTCCGCTATGCGTTCTTCCAGATACATCCATCGTTCCATCTTTTCAGAAAGAAGATTATCAAGCTGTTCCTGTTCTTCATAAAGCCTTTGTAACTCCATAGAATTACTGGAATTTTTCTCAATATCCGCTCTCAACTTTTCAATATTATCTTCAATTTCTGCTATATCCATCTCGATTGTTTCATATTCCCGTTTTTCTTTGTAAGAAAGTTTCAGCGGCCTATCCTTTGGTTTTTCCGTTTTCGTTTCTTTTTGCGACTGCACTTCGCCTGATTTTATCGCAAATTTCTCCTCATAAAGCATCCGGGTCTCATAATCGGTATATGCGCCCTCGCTCTGCAGGAGATGCCCGTCCTCGCGAAATGCAAAGATTCGGCGCACAACGCGATCCAAAAAATAACGGTCATGACTGACAGCAACAACAATTCCTTGAAAATGATCCAGATAATCTTCCAATATCGTCAGTGTCGTAATATCCAGATCATTCGTCGGTTCATCGAGGATCAGTACATTCGGAGCAGACATTAAAATCTTACACAGATACAGTCTCCTCCGCTCCCCGCCGGAGAGCTTTCCGATTTTCCCATATTGGTCTTCCCCGCAAAACAGAAATCGCTCCAATAATCTCGCTGCAGAAATCTTTCCATCCTCCGTCTCCACATATTCCGCCACATCCTTGATGTAATCAATCACTCGTTGCTCCGGATTCATATCCTGGCCGAATACAATTTCCTGTGCAAAATAACCGATTTTTATAGTGGGACCTATCACCACTGTTCCGCTGTCCGCAGGCAGTATCCCCTGCATAATTTTAAGCAGCGTACTTTTTCCACATCCGTTTTTTCCGACGATTCCGATTCTGTCATCCTTTAAAAAATGATAGGTAAAATCCCTGATAACCTGTTTATCCCCAAAGCCTTTTTCAATATGGTCAAGCTCAATAGTCGTCTTTCCGAGCCTGGATGCCACTGAGCCGATTTCCACCCTGGCATCCCTGATTGGTGCCTGACGGTTTTTCATCTCCTCATAACGTTCAAGCCGCGCTTTTTGTTTTGTCGAACGCGCTCTTGCACCCCGTTTCACCCATGCGAGTTCCACCCGAAGAATTGACTGTCGTTTCCGTTCCTGCGCGTCTATGATATCCTCACGCAATGTCTTCGCTTCCAGATACCCGGAATAATTCGTCTCATAAGAATAGATTTGTCCCTTGTCCACCTCTATAATCCGATTGGCAACACCGTCTAAGAAATAGCGGTCATGGGTAACCATAATAATTGCGCCCTTGTATCTTTTGAGTTCCTCTTCCAGCCACGATGACATGGCATGGTCAAGATGGTTCGTTGGCTCATCAAGCAGCAAAATATCAGCCTTTGAAAGCAGAACCGCTACAAGTGCAAGCCGTTTCTTCTGCCCACCGGATAGGTGTCCACATGTCTCATCAAAATCCGTAATGCCAAGCTTTGTCATCATGGATTTTGCCTCACTTTCCACCGTCCATCGATTTTCTTCCGTACACAGATTCTTCACAACTGCATGCAGGACTGTCTCATCATCTTCAAATACCGGTGTCTGTGGCAAATAACAGACCGTATAGTGATTCGCAAGAATCACCGTTCCGCTATCTGCTTTTTCAATTCCAGCAATGATTTTCAGAAGTGTTGATTTTCCTGTTCCGTTAATGCCGATAATTCCAGCCTTTTCCCCATCCTGCAAAAAGAAGGAAGCCTTGTCAAAAAGCTTCCTTTCCCCATATGCCTTTGTAATTTCATCCACTGTTACGATATTCATAGCTTCATCCTTTATTCTGTTTCGTCCGGAAGCCGCAAAAGCTTCCAGCTTAAATCGATTAATTCCTGTTTCCCGCTCGAATTTTCAATCTGAACCGTACCGATTCGGTTCTCCTCCCGAAGCAGTCCCTGTACCTGCAGACGTCGCTTTAACTCCCTTGATGTTCCGAAGCTTCCGTCTATCAGCTGAATATCCCGATTGCCAAGAAAATGGCGCAGTTCCTTTTTCAGGAATGGATAATGGGTACAGCCAAGCACAATGGATTCCGTATTATCTGTCAGTACATCCCCCAGTTTGTCAGCGAAATAATCATCAAGCTCCTGTCCGTTTAAATCCCCATGTTCAACAAACTCCATCAAGCCGTCACACTGCACCGGTACGATTTCTGCCTGTCCTTTATACTGTTCTAAAAGATGATGGAACTTTTCCTGTTTCAGTGTCATCGGCGTCGCCATGACCAGAATTCTTCCACCCTTACTTGCCATAACGGCCGGTTTGATGGCCGGTTCAATCCCGACGATTGCAAGCTCCGGATAGTCAAGTCGAAGCTGCCTTACCGCTGCACTGGTAGCTGTGTTACAAGCTACAGCAAGCCCTTTAATCCCCCGGTCAAGTAGTTTTTCTACAACCGCAAATGTGAGCCGTTTGATTTCCTCCCTTGGCTTCACGCCATATGGTGCATGCAGGGAATCTCCATAATAGATAAAATCCTCCGCGGGCATCAGCTTGACTGCCTCACGCAAGACACTTAAACCTCCCAACCCGGAATCCATAAATCCAATCGGGAGTTTTCTTTTCTCTTGTTCCGTATATGTAGCTGCCATATTACAAACCTTCTCGCAAAATAAAATACATGTAATCATTTCCTGATAAATATAATTACATGTATTCTATCATACTTGAACATATTTTGCATATAGTGACTTACGAATTGTGATACCCATACGCTTCCGAAAGTAAATAATGGTTTCAATCATTATTCCGCCAGGTTTGTCTTCCGAATCCGGTCGCGAACCGGAAGTACAAAAGTCGGTGATACAGAAAGCTCATCAATTCCCATCTTCAAAAATGTCTCCGTCAGACTCATGTCGGCACCCAGCTCCCCGCAGATTCCGACCCAGCAATTTTCCTTGTGCGCATTTTCAACCACCATCCGAATCATACGCAAAATAGCTTCATGGTGCGCATCATAGATATCATCAAGCAGAGGATTCTGCCGGTCAATCGCAAGCGTGTACTGCGTCAAATCGTTGGTACCGATGCTGAAAAAATCCACTTCTTTGGCAAGCAGATCACTGATCATGACCGCCGCCGGTGTCTCAATCATCACGCCCTGGGAAACCTCTCCGTACGGAATGCCCTGTGTGCTTAGCTCCGCTTTTACATCCTCCACGATTTGTCGTATTTTTTGAACCTCATCCACGGAAATAATCATCGGATACATAACTGCAATACAGCCGTAGTAGCTTGCCCGGTAAATCGCCCGAAGCTGTGTCTTGAAAATGTCCGGTTGGTTTAGGCAGATACGAATAGCGCGATACCCCATCGCCGGATTCTCTTCCTTTGCCAGATTAAAATAATCCACCTTCTTATCCGCACCGATATCCAGCGTCCGAATAATCACCTGTTTGCCGGCCATATTCTCCACAACAGTTTTATACGCAAGAAACTGTTCTTCCTCAGTCGGAAAAGTCTTGTTCTGCAAATACAGGAATTCACTCCGAAACAGTCCGATTCCACCAGCATCATTCTGCAATGCTGCTGCAACATCCGATACAGAACCAATGTTGGCATACAGCTTAATTTTCGTTCCGTCAAGTGTCACATTTTCTTTTCCCTTTAATTCCTGAAGCAACCGTTTTTTCTTCTGGTTTTCCCGTTGTTTTTCTTCATATTGATTCAAAACAGCAAGCTCCGGTTCGATATAGACCGTCCCGCTGTACCCGTCTACGATTGCCTGTTTGCCATCTGCGTCCGCATCAAAATCCACACCAATCAGTGCCGGAATATTCATGGTGCGAGCAAGAATCGCCGTATGGGAATTGGTAGAGCCATGCCGCGTCACAAACGCCAATACTTTTGACTTATCAAGCTGCACCGTCTCACTCGGTGCCAGATCATCCGCCATGATGATAACCGGTTCCTCCCCATGCATTCCGGCTTCCGAATTGCCCTGCAAAACAGCGATGACCCGATTGGAGATATCCTTCACATCCGCAGCCCTTGCCTTCATGTAGTCATCATCCATGGATGCAAACATCTCCGAAAAATTATCTGCGGTTGCTGCCACGGCATATTCCGCATTGATACTCTGATTTTCAATCATGTGCGTGATTGCTTCCACATAATCGAGGTCCTCAAGCATCATCTGATGTACATCGAAAATCATGGCGTTTACCGCTCCGACTTCCACCAAAGCTTTTTCATAGAGGGATGCAAGCTGGCTTTTCGCTGTCTCCTTTGCTTCTTCAAAGCGCTTAATCTCTGCTGCCGTATCGGTAATCTTCACGCGTTTTACAGGATTATCCTCTTTCTCATAGATGTGAATCCTGCCGATTGCAATGCCGGAAAATACAGGTTTTCCATTTAATTTTCGCATAGTATCACCTCGTAAAGCTATAGATTATCCTTCAGAAATTGCTCAAGCTGTTCCGAAGCGGCCTCTTCATTTTCGCCCGTCGTTTTGATGATGATTTCATCCCCCTGCTTTGCACCGAGGCTCATAACGCCCATGATACGTTTTGCGTCTACTTCCCTGCCATCCTTGGCAATTGTAACATCACACGGAAACGAAGCGGCAAGCTTTACAAGTGCCCCCGCAGGTCTTGCATGAATACCCTGTGCATCTTTTATGGTATAGCGAAATTCTTTCATTCCAGATCTCCTTCCATATCTCCTTTTCAAAACTTCTCATAGTTTGTTTCACATAAAAACAGTATGGACTTTTTATGAAAGAATTATCCATATATATTTGTATGAACTTTTTGTGATAAATGTTTTGATACTCTTTACAATCCATTTTCTTCCATGTTACTGTATTCATGTAGTCTAAAGCATATGTCCGGTGCAGTCGGCTACATCTTTTATCCATACAATTACAATCTGTTCAATACTATTCCATTTTGCAGGCATTATTTGACACATTAACACTGTTACAGGGGGGAATCCCAGAAAGGAACATATGACAACCAACGAAAAATTCAATAATGAACCAAAGGGAACGGAAGATATTTCAAAAGGAAGCATAAGCGATATGAACAACCGGATTGTTTTCCAGAACCACACTTTATGCGCCCAATTTTTGCGCGATTATACCGATATTGATATTTTAAAAAATGTGACTCCGGAAGACATTGAGGATGAGACTGAAAAATATCAGGCGTATCTTGGTATTTCATTTGAGTCTGATACAGTCAAGCGCATCCGAATCAAAGAATTTGGGCAAAATATTCCCATGTATGTCATTTCACTTATTGAACATAAAAGTAAAG
This sequence comes from Wujia sp., assembly GCA_051879935.1. Classification (GTDB taxonomy): domain Bacteria; phylum Bacillota; class Clostridia; order Lachnospirales; family Lachnospiraceae; genus Coprococcus_C. The sequence continues at coordinate 6,600 of JBJEMZ010000087.1, read as the reverse complement.
TCGATTATAATGTATCTATGCAGATTCTTCGATATATGGTGTGTATATGGGATGACTATGCTAAGACGATGAAGAAAAAGAAGCTCGGAGACCCGGCAGCCAAAGGATTTATGTATCCGCCGATTTTACCGATTGTATACTATGAAGGAGCAAATACATGGCATGCTCCCATGCAACTGCGCGAGCGAATCTTTATGAACGAATTGTTTGAGGCGTATGTACCGGATTTTACATACCGTCTTGTCGATATCCACAGTTACACAAATGAAGAATTACTGTTACACCAAGACGAGATGTCGCTTCTCATGATGCTTAACCGTGTTCAGAATCCGGATGATTTCAACGAACTTATCCGAACGAATCAGGAAAAGATACGCGAAATCGTTGATAAGGCGCCGGAAGGCATTCTCAAAATTATCACAAGCACCATGTGGAATCTGTTTATGAAAATAAATGTTCCGATACAGGAAGCGCAGCGATGTGTTCATATGATTGGAGGGCATCAAATGGGAAACTGGTTCGAAAACATGGAAAAAATGGATATACAGGCAGAACGGCGCAACACACAGGAAGCCAAAGAAAAACTAGAAAAGGCAGAAAAAGAACTATCCGACACCAAAAAACAATTTATCCATTATATTATTACCACTTCTAAGGAGCAGTCCGCTTCCAAAGAAGAAACTGTTGCAAAACTCATGAGCAACTGTCATAAAACACAAGCCGAGGCAGAAGCTCTCATAGAACAGTATTGGTAAGAAAAACAATCAAGGGGCTATCGCACTAAGTCATTAGCGTAACAGCCCCCTTAATCATAGATATTATATATAATTATATTTTCTTTATTTTACATGTAAACCATCTAACAACATTCAAGAGTAAAGACATAACCCCATGTCCAAACATTGCTCCTGTTATAAAACGCCGAGTATTGTTTGATTCCTTTATCCCCACGTATTGTATAGTTCCATCAACTATCATAGGTATACAATATAACATACACCTGGAAATTTTCTCTTTATGTTTACATGTCATAGCTATCAACGAGGATATAATAACTCCTGTACATCTTGCACACACAGGGAACTGATATTTTCCAAAATAGAAACTCCTATCACACCTTTGATGACACCCATATTTTCTGCCAATTTTCATTAACTTAAGCCATATATAATCTGAAAGTTTCATGATTTAAACTTACATCCACACTTTCTACATACCCAAAATGTCTGTACATCCACATCTCGGTCATTCGTCATACCACATATAAATCCGCTTGGTCCAAGACATAATTCTCCTAAAAAGCCATCACATATTGAATAATCCCGCCCGCTTTCCTTCGTTTCTGATACAATTTTACAATCAATACTTCCGCATTTAGGACACTTCAACTTCCAAACCTCCTATTATCGAAATCTTGATGTGTTCTCTGCTGCTTCTTTAGAATATCGGGCAGCTTTTCTAGTATTATACGCTGTCGCTTTTGCATACGTAGCGGACTCATGCGCACTTTTAGCTGTTTCTTTTGAATAAGCAGTTTGTTTCACAGCTTCTTCCGCAGCCATTTCGGTTGCATTAAGAATAGCTTGTTGCGCACTTTCCATACGTTCCCTATATTTTGTTGCATCAATTTGATTAATAGCCTCTTTTATAGAATCAGCTCGTCTGCTTTTTATCATACCATATATATCATCTATTGCTGAAATACTATAAAATTCTTCACCTATACAATCAATACACCATGCTTCACATCCACTTCCAACAAACTCCTCAAATTTTATTCTCATTTCTTTAAGCTTTTCAACATTAGCTTGATAAGTTATGAAATAATAATCTTCCACTAATTCTTTTTGTATATCATAAAATTCCGTATGTTCCTTCTCAAATTCTGCCCGTAAGCTATTATACTTAGAATATTTTTCTTCTTCTTTTTTTCTATACATCTTGATAGCAATTGGGATAGTAATAAAGAAATAACAAGTTAATATACCAAAAATAATAGGACCCATTTTTTCTTTTAATGTTAGTTCCGGATCATACCCATCATATGGAATTGTAGCTTTCATCATTCCATCAATATAGTCAGCATGATAAAGCAAATTTCTCGTTAAATTATTTAGTTCATCTTTAATTTTTTGTTTTTCTATAATAATATTCTTAATTGTATCAAGCAATTTTAACACATCTTCTCTTGATAAAGCTGAAACATCATTTGGATCATATGGTGCATCATATGATTGAATCTTTATTTCATCATCCTTAATCTGAAAAAGTTGAAATATATTTTCAAACGGGAATGTATATACTCCTCGTCCACCTTCTTCATATGATACAGCTAAATACTCTTCCTGTCTTCCATAGATATTAGCAAAAGTAGCATTAATATCTGTATGATTAGCTCTTTCTTTTCCGGATTTAACTATTGCATCTCTAAATTTTTTTTGAAAATCCATATACAAAACCCACCTCTCACTTTTTTATACTAATATTTTATCACTATTTGTATGGTGCGTCAACGCACTCTATCTGTGCACAAGTTATTTTTACGCACTCTATAACATATAATTTAACTATCTTATCAAAGGGGATTGTTAAATGGTTAAGTTGAGAATAGAAGAAATTCTTAAAGAACAGGGCAAATCAAAATATTGGTTAAACCAGCACCTGCAGATGTGTTATCGCAATTTCAATAATCTAGTAACGAATAACACTTCCTCTGTGCGTTTTGACACACTTGATAAATTATCTAAGACATTGGGTGTACCCGTTCAAGAACTATTTGAACAAACTGACGATGAATAAATAAGCTGGCTGCATTTAAACAGCCAGCTTATTATATTTTATCTCTTCCGAAGCAATGCCTCGACCTCTTCCTTTGTTGCAAGCTCCTCGGAAAATGCACTTGCACTTCCGGTGCAGATGCCCATCTCTAAAGCCCGCTCATAATCGCCACTCTCTATGTATCCGGCAAGGAAACCGGCAAGCATGGAATCTCCGGCTCCGACAGAGTTTTTCACTTCGCCCTTTGGCGCATCTGCCATAAGCGTTCTGCCGTCTTCCGTCACAAGCACAGCACCCTCAGATGCCATGGAAACAAGCACATTTCTTGCGCCCTGACACTGAAGCTTTTTCGCGTAGAGCTCTGCCTGTTCTTTGGACGAAATTTTTACATCAAACAGATTCCCCAGTTCTATTAAATTTGGTTTAATCAAAAACGGCTTATATGGAAGCACATTCGTAAGCAGATCTCCGGTTGCGTCTACAATAATCTTTATATGATTGTCCTGCAGCATCTGCATAATCTCCATGTAGGTCGCACTCGACATAGAGGCCGGCACACTACCGGCAAGCACAAGGAAATCCGAGCTGTCAAGATATCCAAGCTTCTCGTAAAGCTCTGCAATATCCTCACTCCTAATCTGTGGTCCCTGTGCATTGACCTCCGTCTCGCCATCACAGCGCATCTTGACATTGATACGAGTCATACCATTCGCAATATTAATGTAATCCGCATTCATTTTTCGCTGCGAAAGAAGTGCCTTTAATGCATCTCCGGTAAATCCGGATGTAAAACAGATGGCACGGTTATCAACCCCCAGATTCTGCAATACGATGGATACATTGATACCCTTTCCGCCCGGGAGAATATGTTCCGAACTGGCACGATTCACTTTGTTTGGCACGAATTCCGGCAAATCAAGCACATAATCAAGCGACGGATTAAATGTTACTGTATAGATCATATCGTCTTCCTTCCTCTCCTGTAGTTTTTTTAATATTTCCGAAACAAACTATTATTATAATACCGCAAGTTCCCTTGCATTGTAAATCACTTTTCACAGGAATATACACATATTTGTCCCGGTGCAAGCACAAACACCCGGCTGTCCGCATCCTGTTCCGGCTCCGATCCGTCCACATAAAAACTATCAAGCAGTTTCTTTAAATTTCCGTCCCGGTCTGCCGCTGTAAAACGGATATTTTCTGTACCCCAGTTCGATATGACCAGAAGCTTCTGGCACGTTCCTTCCCGGTAAAATGCCATGATTGGCGAATCGTCTCCATCCATATAATCCTCTGCAATCCGGAATCTTCCTTCCACAAGTGCGTCCGCATAATCCGGATTCTTACGGAGGGCAATCAGTTTTTTATAATACTGTAAGACAGAAGCCGGATTATTTTGCTGTGCCTCTACATTGATGGTCTTATAGTTCGTATTTATGACCATCCATGGCGTTCCGTCCGTAAAACCGGCTCCATCCTTATCACTCCACTGCATCGGTGTTCTTGCATTGTCTCGGCTGTAAAGGTTGCACATAGTAAGCGCCTCCTCTTCCGAATAGCCTCTTTCTAACGCCTGATGATACTGGTCCTTAGTATTGATATCATTATACTGATCTAAGCTTGTGAAATCCATGTTTGTCATGCCGATTTCCTGTCCCTGATACAAAAACGGGATTCCGTGCTCCATGACCATAATCGTTCCGAGCAGCTTTGCGCCGGTCTCCTTGTCTATCCAAGGCGGCAAAAATACATCGACACCTCTCGGCTCGTCATGATTTTCAATGATGTTCGCCATAAAACCGGTATCCTGCGTAGAAAGCTGCGAATTAAAAATCGCCTTTTTCAACATCTGAGGGGTTACAACATGTGCATTGTACCAGCCACTTTCGCAATTCGTAAGCAAATGGAGCGAGAAATCAAATATTGTCGAAAAATGTCCGTCTTCCCCGATGAATTCCCGCAGTTCATCCTCCTGCATATTGAACACTTCACCAACCGTAAATGCAGCATGCTTTGAAAATGTATGCTCCCGCAAAGCATGAAGCATATCTCCGATTGTCTGCTCCTGTGAATCAGCCGCATCGTCAATGACACGGTCCACCGCACACAGTCCATCCGGTCCGTCCGGTTCAAAGGAAGGAAATGAGGTATTTTTCTTGATATTGATGATGGCATCCACCCGAAATCCTGCCACTCCCTTTTCAAACCACCAGTTTATCATCTCATACAATGTATCGGTGACTTCCGGATTGTTCCAATTTAAATCCGGCTGTTCCTTTGCAAAAGAATGATAGTAGTAGAGGTCGTCATAACCCTCTACCTTTTCCCACATGTTTCCACCAAAATAGGAACGGTAATTACTTGGTTCCCTGCCATCTCTTCCTTTTTCAAAATAAAAATAGTTGCCATATTTCCCAAATGGGTCTTTCAATGCTTCCTGAAACCATGCATGCTCGGAGGAACAGTGATTGATGACAAGGTCCATGATGATATACATATCACGTTTCTTTGTCTCCTCCACCAGCCGTTCAAAATCCTCCATCGTTCCGAAGCAATCTGCAATTTTATAATAATCTGAGATATCATAGCCCTGATCCACAAACGGCGACTCATACATCGGGCAGATCCAGAGGATATCAATTCCAAGGTCTTTTAAATAATCGAGCTTGCTTATGATACCCGGTATATCTCCGATTCCGTCTCCGTTGCTGTCACAAAAGCTTTTCGGATAGATTTCATATGCAATTTTATCATGCCACCATTTCCGTTCCATAATTTTATTCCTTTACCGACAAAATAATAACCATCACTAAAATACAGCCCATGCCGATCATATCCATATAGTTAATCGGTGTGTGCAGCCAAAGCACAGCAAACAGCATTGCGCTGACCGGTTCGATACTTGAAATCATGCTTGTACGCACCGGGCCGATATCATGTACACCTTGCATAAACAGCAGAAAAGACAGCATCGTTCCAATCAATGCCATTGCAAGCACAGCCAGCACACCACGAAAATCCAGATGCACTGAAATTTTCCACACTTTGATAATACAACTGTATAAAACGCCGCTTATCAACATGCCATAACCTACAATCGGCTGGCTGCCCCATTTCTTGACCATACGCTCCGGCAAAATCGTATACAGGCAAAATCCGACCGCAGCGAGCAGGCCCCATTTTAAACCTTGTTTTGAAATAAACAACTGATGAAAATTGCCATGTGTCGCAATCAAAAAAGTGCCGAGCAGCGCAAGTATCACTGCGACAATCTCCCGAAGCTTCGGGAATCGCAGTCTGCGGATACATGCTATAAAAAGTACAAGCACCGGTGCAAGATACTGAAGCGCCGTCGCTATCCCCGCATTCGTATAATGAATCGCCTCAAGATATGTATATTGACACAGCCAGATTCCAAACACGGAAAACAGGATAATATTGAAAAAATCCTTTGTGGATTTGAAAATATCAAATGCAGCTTTCCGCTCTCTGACAATATATGCAACTGTCAGAATCACGCCGGTCACCAGCATCCGGACTGCCGAAAGCCACGCTGTATCCATATTATAATTCGAAAAAAGGTACTGCCCGCACGCGCCGGAAAATCCCCACGCGATTCCGGCAATCAGAACACAGAGCACGCCGCGAAGCTGATTTCCATGCGTACCCTCATCATAATTTTTCTTCTTACTCATTGCTGTTTTACCAGAACGGCTTTAATCTCATCCACATCCGCATATCCGTTTTTTTCCATGATATACTTCAAAGCCTCCTGTATGTCCTCCTCTGAAAGAATAATCTCCTTACTGGCATCCGTCA
>JBJEMZ010000086.1:0-2757 GCA_051879935.1 Wujia sp. | reverse complement strand
GACTTGAACCCACACGGTATTGCTACCACAGGCACCTGAAGCCTGCGCGTCTGCCTATTCCACCACTTCCGCTTGCTGCGTTTCGTATCATATCATTTATAGGTGTAATTGTCAACCGAAAAATCGCATATCACCGAATACCGATAGCCCAAAACGCAATCAATCCTTATAAAATTATTCCGCATCCGTAGCTGATGCATCACCGCCGGTTGCTTCCGGTTCCTCAACCAAGGCATCCTCTGCCGTTGCCTCTACCGGAGTTCCGTTTTCAAGAAGAAAATCTACAACCTTCTCAGCCAGAGCATAATAAACCATATCCTCATCTGTATAATAACCTTCTAAATCGGCCTTATCCGTAAATCCGTAATAATCCATAATCTTCTGTCTGTAAGCATCCACTTCCTCTTTTGTCACCTGGATATCTGCATCCTTTGCAACCGCACAGACAGCAATCTTTTCTTTCATGTAGTCCTCTGCAAGTCCCTGTATATATTCACGGAAGCTGTCCTCATCCGCAAAACCATAGGCTGCCGTTACATAATCACCGAGAGAATATCCATAGCTGTCCGCTTTCTGCTGTTCCTCGGAAATCGTCTTGTCAATCAGCTCCTGCATCTCCTGCTGCGGATACTCGTTATATGTTGTTGCATCAATCAGCGACTGCATAATAGCACTCTGATTGTAGCTCTTATCAGATTCCGCATACTGCTCCACGAGGTCATTTCTGACTGACTCCTCATACTCTGCAACTGTGGCTGCATCTGTGTAAGATGCGATAAAAGCATCGTTGTATTCCGGCAAAATCGTCTCGGAAATATAATTAATTGTAATTGCAAACACCGCATCCTGTCCTGCAAGATCTGTGTTGTAGTAGTCTTCCGGGAATGTCACGTCAATATCAAATGTCTCGCCGACGTCATGTCCGACGATTCCTTCCTCAAAGCCCGGAATCATGCTGCCGGAACCAAGCACAAGGTCATAACCGGCTCCGCCTGAATTACCACCTTCAAATTCTACTCCGTCAACAGAGCCGACAAAATCGATGTTGACATTGTCACCCTCTTTTACAGTGCCCTCCTTTATCTGATTTGTTGTCTGATAATTGGACAGCATATAATCAATCTGACTCTGTACATCCTCATCTGTAACTGTTGATACAGTCTCTGTATATTCTAAGCCCTTGTATTCCGGCAATGTGCAATATGCCGCATACTTATCAATCATGTCAACCTGATCAACCCCGGCTACCTTCTTCCCACATCCGGTGAGCATCGTAACACCCATCGTCAAGCTTAAGGCAACCCCAAGTATTTTAAACTGTTTCTTCATAATAAATATATCCCTTCCAAAATATAATAAAACTATGGATTCAAAAAGTTAAATCCTTAGTTTTTATACCATATTTAGAGCAAAATGAAAAGGTTATTTTCGCAATTCACAAAGAAATCACAGCATTTCCTACTTTTTCCATGAGCAAAACTGCCCGAAAAACCGCTGTTTTACATGCTTTTTACACAAATTTCGGTTTAAAAAATCGCAACATCTAGTTTTGTACTAAAAAATAAACACTATATTTAGTGTTTTCATGTTTACAAAACAATATTATGATGCTATAATACATTTCGTCATCTTCGCAAGAAGATGATGACATGCGACGCACTACCCAAAGAGTAAGTGTACCATAGAAACACTGTTTTATTAGAGGAGAAGGATCATGAAAGTAATTAAACGAGATGGTCATACAGTGACCTATGACCGCAGCAAGATTGTTACTGCCATCCAAAAGGCAAATGCTGAGGTTGAACCATGTGAGAAAGTAACAGATGAAAAAATCGAAGAGATTGTACAGAGTATCGAGAGCAAGAACCGTCCGCGTATGCTTGTGGAGGATATCCAGGATATTATCGAACAAAAGCTGATGGATGACCGGAAATTCGTGCTTGCAAAGACATACATTATCTATCGTTACACACGGGAGCTTGTCCGTAAGGCAAACACTACAGATGACTCCATCCTCAGTCTGATAAAGAACCGCAACAAAGACGTTATGGAGGAAAATTCAAACAAGAATGCAACGGTTGCTTCCACCCAGCGTGATTTGATTGCCGGCGAGGTTTCCAAGGATTTGACACGCCGTGTGCTTCTGCCGGAGAAGATTTCCAAGGCGCACGACGAAGGTGTTCTGCACTTCCACGATGCAGACTATTTCTTACAGCCGATTTTCAACTGCTGTCTCATCAATATCGGTGACATGCTTGACAATGGAACCGTCATGAACGGCAAGCTCATTGAAAGCCCAAAGAGCTTCCAGGTTGCATGTACCGTTATGACACAGATTATTGCTTCGGTTGCCAGCAGCCAGTACGGCGGACAATCCGTTGATATCCGCCACCTCGGCAAATATCTGCGCAAGAGCTACAACAAATACAAGTCTGCACTCGTCGACGAATACGGTGAGAAGATTGAAGATACAATCCTTGAGAAGATGGCACAGGACCGCCTGAGAGATGAGCTTCGCTCCGGCGTTCAGACAATCCAGTATCAGATCAATACATTGATGACAACAAATGGACAGTCCCCATTTGTGACACTGTTTTTGAACCTTGACCCAAACGATGAATATATCGAAGAAAATGCACAGATCGTCGAAGAGGTTCTGCGCCAGCGCTTAGAGGGTATCAAAAATGAGAAGGGTGTTTATGTAACACCAGCTTTCCCGAAACTCATCTATGTGCTTGACGAACACAACTGCTTAAA
>JBJEMZ010000085.1:0-13034 GCA_051879935.1 Wujia sp. | reverse complement strand
GTTGTCATCCTGCATGACGACATCCCCTATTATATGACTGCGGATGAGACAAGTGTTTCTTGCTATGCGGTTGATTATAAGCTGGTTTTAGAGGGCGTTCCGACAGATTGTGTAGCAGTATCGGGGCATGTCGACTATAGGGATAGGCGCCTGCCTGAAAATGATGATGAAAGAGCACAGCTTGCAGATGCGTCGGAGCGGTTTTCCAAGGAGCTTGGAGTGGGGCTGTTTTCTGTGGATGATTATGACGATATCTGGTATGGGTTATTTAAGCTGTACCGGGAGGAAGGGAAAGCAGAGGAGTTTGCGTTTGGATATCGCATGCATCTTAGCAGGGTATTGGATGGTGCGAAGGTAGATGCAAGTAATTATTCCACAACGATGGTCGAGATGCTGGCAGAAGAACCGGAGAGTGATAAAATGCTTTTGTATCATCCGCTTGAGTCTATGGATATTTTGCTGGATGAGTCGTATCAGGTCATCGGGTTTGAATACGACAGCCCGCTTTGCATGCCGGAGGTTGAGACGCCTCAGGTGCCGCTTCTTCCATATGAAACCGTGAAAGAGACGCTGGTAAAGTCTCTGGCAGAAAATCCGGTGGCGGACAGTAGCGGCTGGGTGTCCTCCGGGCTTATGCTGACCTACAATTTTGAATATAATTACAGCGATTTGGAACTCTTGTATTTCCGTATGGAGAATCCGGAGCGGGAAGGGGAATATCTGCTGATACCTGTGTGGCGCCTGCGCGTCTCTAAGTCGTCGGACAACCCGCAAAACGCCTGCATGATAAACGCAATCGACGGCAACCGGATTAATATCCCCGGAGAACTGTTTGATTGGACAGAAATGGAATCGGAAGAATAAAAAAGAACATTTGTTCTGTACAAATGGTTCATGGTGTGTTATGATGTCATTATGATTTAATTATGATGATAGGAGACCACCATGGACCATTTTGAATTGGTAAATTGAGGATTATAAATTAACGAAAAATATAGAAGTGTTGTCACACTCAAGTTGTATTATTTATAAGGAGAATAGGACATGATTAATTCTGAGATTAGAACCTATATTCATAGTAATAGAAAGATATTATTTGAAAAATTAGTCGAAGCAAGGAGAGGAAATGAGCATAAAGAGGAAAATTTTAGAACTAATTGTGCAATTATGTTGGATGAATTGTTTAGGACGCTGAACATCGATAAAAATATAAATACAGAAAATGAATTCACTGTTTTGAAAGGAAGAATCGATTCTTTATATGGTAATTTTCTTATTGAATATAAATATCCAACAAGAATTTCTGGATCCAATATGGCTCATAATATGAAATTCATAGAACAAGTAAAAAGACAAATTAGGGGTTATCATAATAAAACTGGAATACCATTTAATAAAATAATGGGAGTTGTTTTTGATGGATATTATGCAATATACATAAAGCAATATGAAGACGATTGGAATGTAAGTCTGCCACAGGAAATGACTGTTGATTCGTATGAATTATTCTTGATGCGTTTATTATCTATTAATTCTAGTGGAAAGGCTTTGTTAGTGGAAAATCTGATAAAGGATTTTGGAGCCGACAGTGAACAATCAAATCGTGCTATTTCGGTATTGTATAATAAATTAGAAAGTAATACGATTCTGAATAAAACTAGATTATTGTTTGAACAGTGGCAAACTCTTTATAGCGAAGTATGCGGATATAATTTTGAAACGAAAGAACTGAAAATTGAGGACTTAAAAAAACAATATTCATTGCAAACAGACACGATTAATTATCCTTATTTAATTTTTGCTATTCAAACATATTTTTCATTGTTGATTAAGGTGTTGACCTTAAATATATTAACATATTTAAAAGATTCGGCTTTGATAGATAAGTTTTGCTTTCATACGGAAAACCTTTGCAAATTAAAACAAGATTTTATGGAAATTGAGGAAGGAGGAACTTTTAAGAGACTCGGAATTTCAAATTTTTTAGAGGGCGATTTTTTTAGTTGGTATCTATATCTTTGGGATGATGATATAGGAGTTATATTACAAGAATTGATAGAAACTTTTGAAAAATATGATTATTCAATAGTAGTTTTAGAACGAGATACGGCAAGAGATTTATTAAAAAATTTATATTATGAATTGTTTCCGGCTATATTACGCAAAAAACTGGGTGAATTTTATACTCCAGATTGGTTAGCTGAGTTTTTGATAGAAGATATGAACCCAGAGATAGAAGAGGAAACATTATTTTTGGATCCTACATGTGGCTCGGGTACTTTTTTGGTTATGATTATAAAAAGAATAATTAATCATTTTGAATCAAGCGTTTCGTCAGAAAGACTCTTGAAAATTGTGTTAAACAGTGTAAGAGGATATGATTTGAATCCATTGGCAGTTATTTGTGCACGTGCGAATTATATATTAGCCTTGGGAGAATTAATATCCGATTATAATCAGCCAATAGAAATTCCAGTATATTTGTGCGATGCCATGTTAACTATCTTGGAAGGTTATGAAGAAAGTAAAGATTGTTATATTATTCCGACAAAAGCTGAAACATTTATCCTTCCTAAAAAACTTGTTGATATAAAAAAAGTGAATAATGTTCTTGATATAGTCAATGATTCTATCCGTAGAGGTAGTGATGTAGAATTATTTAAAAAACAATTAAATAAAATATTGCCAGAATTGAAATTATCTTTGTCAGAAAATGAATATCAGGTTATTATGGATTTCTATACAAAAATGGAAACATTAAATGGCAGGAAATTGGATGGTGTCTGGACCAATGTCATCAAAAATGCGTTTGCACCAGTATTTCAAATGAAAGTAGATTATATTATCGGTAATCCACCATGGATTGATTGGCAAAATCTTCCTAAGAACTACAGGGAATCCATTCAGAAATATTGGTATGACTATCACGTTTTTGATCATAAAGGTCAGAAAGCACAATTAGGTAGTTCGCATGATGATATTTCCGTTCTTATGACGTATGTTATTATGGATAATTTCATGAAAGATGGAGCGAAATTAGGCTTTGTAATAAATCAGAATTTATTGCAAGCGTCGGGGGGTGGAGATGGTTTTAGAAAATTTACTATAAAAGAGAAAATACCTGTAAGTGTTTTATCGGTGAATGATTTTGTAGATGTTGAACCATTTAAAGCTTTAGGAGTAAATAATAAAACTGCAACTATTGTTTTAGAAAAAAACAAAAGAAACTTATATCCTGTTTTGTATAAAAAATGGTACAAATGTAGAAAAAGAATTATTGGTGCAAATGAAACAAAAGAAGAGGTGATGAAGAAAAGTATAAAGTGTACAGAGTTATTTGCATCACCAATTAATGAATATAATTCACCATGGATGATTGCTACAAGTAAAGATAAGAAAGTTTTTGATAAGATGATAAACAAGGCGGCATGCCCGTTTTATCGTGCGAGAAAAGGAGTAGATACAAGTGCTAATGCAATTTTTTGGGTTAAAGAGAAGAAAAATATAAAAAGCGGTTTGAGGCTTGTAGATAATTCTCCAGAAAATAGTCGTAAACAAATTCTTCAAATTTCCAACTTCCCAATAGAGACGGATTTATTATATCCGTTGCTCCGTGGGAAAGATGTGAAGAAGTGGGAATATAATATACAATATTCTATTGTTTTACCATATCAGCAAGACGGAAAAGTTATTGATAAGGATGAGTTGATAATAGATTACCCGAATGTATATGATTATTTTTATCAAGATAGGCATGATTTTATATCCGTTTTGAAAGAAAGAGCTACATATAAAAAATTTATTTTGAGACAAGATGAAAGTGCGCCAGAGTATTCTTTATATAATATTGGGAAATATACATTTTCTGAGTATAAAGTAATATGGAAGGCTTTGGCTTCGGGGGTTATGGCGGTTACAATTTCAAAAGAAGATAATCGGATGATAGTGCCAGATCATAATTTACTAATGGTTCCATTGGATGATGAGTTAGAGGCTTATTATTTGACAGGAATCTTGAATTCGGATGTTGTTTCAAAATTTGTAAATGCATATGTAGCATGGTTCATATCAGGACATATTTTGGAAAGGCTGAATATACCGAAGTATCATAAAAATAATGAGTTACATTTTGAAATTGCGATGTTATCAAAAGAGGCACATAATGAGGTTGGAAATAAAATAAAATTAGGAAAAATTGAACAAGAACTTAATGAAAAAGTTAACAAGCTATTCTCTATATAGAGAATAAATGACTATTATAAAATGAATGTGTAAATAGGAGACCACCATGGACCATTTTGAATTGGTATCGGAATATGCACCAACCGGAGATCAGCCGGAAGCAATCGATGGGTTGGTAAAAGGCTTTGAAGCGGGCAAGAAATGTCAGACGCTGCTCGGTGTAACCGGCTCCGGCAAGACCTTCACGATGGCAAATGTTATCGCGAAAATTAATAAGCCGACGCTCATCATATCGCACAATAAGACGCTTGCAGCACAGCTTTACAGCGAGTTTAAGGCGTTTTTTCCGCACAATGCGGTTGAGTATTTTGTGTCCTATTACGATTACTATCAGCCGGAGGCCTACGTGCCGTCCACGGACACATATATTGCGAAGGATTCTGCGATTAATGACGAGATTGATAAGATGCGGCACAGTGCCACATCTGCTTTGATTGAGAGAAAAGACGTGATTGTCGTATCCTCTGTTTCCTGTATCTATGGTTTGGGAGATCCGGAAGAATACAAGAGCATGATGCTCTCCTTGCGACCTGGGATGGAAAAAGACCGGGATGAGCTGATTCGGCAATTGATTGATATCCAGTACACCCGAAATGAGATGGATTTTTCACGGGGTACATTTCGTGTGAAGGGTGATGTCGTCGATATCCTGCCGGTATCCACCTTTGAGGATGGAATCCGAATTGAGTTTTTCGGGGATGAGATTGACAGAATCGTGGAGTTTGATCCGCTGACCGGCGAGATTAAGCGTTTGCTCTCGTTTGCATGTATTTTCCCGGCATCTCACTATGTTGTGGCTCCGGACAAGATGAAGCAAGCCATCACGGAGATTGAACAGGAATTAAAAGAGCAGGTGGCATATTTTAAACAGAATGACAAGCTGCTTGAGGCGCAGCGGATTCGGGAACGGACGGAGTTTGATATGGAGATGCTGCAGGAGACCGGCTTTTGCTCCGGTATTGAGAACTATTCCCGTATTCTTGCGGGGATGCAGCCGGGAGCCACGCCGAATACGCTTTTGAACTTCTTTGACGGTGACTATCTGATTATTGTGGATGAGTCGCACATTACATTGCCACAGGTGCGTGGTATGTATGCGGGAGACCGTTCGAGAAAGACGACGCTTGTAGATTATGGGTTCCGTCTGCCGTCAGCGCTGGACAACCGTCCGCTGAATTTTCAGGAGTTTGAATCTAAGATTGACCGAATCCTGTATGTGTCGGCAACACCTGCGGATTATGAGAAGGAACACGAGGAAAACCGCGTGGAACAGATTATCCGCCCGACCGGATTGCTTGATCCGGAGGTGGAAGTGCGACCGGTTGACGGGCAGGTGGATGATCTGGTATCGGAAGTGCGGAAGGAGACGGAAAAGGGCAACAAGGTGCTTGTCACAACGCTTACAAAACGTATGGCGGAAGACCTGACCGATTACATGAAGCAGCTTGATATCAAGGTAAAATATCTGCACTCGGATATTGATACACTGGAGCGTCTGGAGATTGTGCGGGATTTGCGGCTTGGAGTGTTTGACGTACTGGTTGGAATCAATCTTCTGCGAGAGGGACTGGACATTCCGGAGATTACACTCGTTGCGATCTTAGATGCAGACAAGGAAGGCTTCTTGCGTTCGGAGACATCCCTCGTGCAGACTATCGGACGTGCTGCGCGAAACGTGGACGGACATGTTATCATGTATGCGGATGTTATAACGGATTCCATGCGGCATGCGATTGATGAGACCAATCGACGAAGAAGAATCCAGGACGAATATAACAAGGCACACAACATTACACCGCAAAGTATCAAAAAAGAGATTCGCGATGTGATTTCCATGGAGGCAGGTTCCGAAGGGGATGAGTTTAAGAAAGATTTGCGACGCTCAAAAGATCCGGAATCTATGACGAAGAAGGAACTGAATGCAGAGATTGCAAAACTTACAAAACGTATGAACAAGGCGGCTGCGGAATTGAACTTTGAAGAGGCAGCCATGCTTCGTGATGAACTGAAAGAATTAAAGATATTCTTGCGGGATTATGATGATTAGTTTACAATTACATGAGACATACTAAATATGGCGAGGGTGCGATGAAGTACCCGAAGAAGCAACATTTTTATTATAAGGAGGATGTGCAAATGGAACGAGACGAATTAATTGAAGAGATTTCAAGAAGACGTGGCATTGCCATGGAAGAGGTTGCAGAGGTGTTGGAGGAAGAGGATAACATCTGCATAGAGGAGGAAGAAAAGTATATACAGGAACTGAAGAAAAAGAAGAGAAGAAAGAAAATGTGCTGCGTATGTACGATGTTTATCTTCCTTTCCGGTGCTGTATTTGCATTGCTGATGCTTGATAAGAAGGAAAAGATTAGCATCAAGGATATCGAGGCACTTGTCAAGGAAAACGTAAAAAAATACGCAGATAAGATGACAGAAAAAGTGACAGAAAAGGTAAAGAACTTCAGCTAGAAAAGGAGCAGACTGCAACAATTGTCATGAGTGAACATAAGTATATCACCATAAAAGGTGCGAGAGAACACAATTTAAAAAATATAGACATCAAGATTCCGCGTGATCAGTTTGTAGTATTGACAGGACTTTCCGGTTCCGGTAAGTCCTCTCTTGCTTTTGATACGATCTATGCGGAGGGGCAGCGAAAGTACATGGAATCGCTTTCCTCGTATGCAAGACAGTTTCTCGGTCTTGCCGACAAACCGGATTTGGATTCGATTGAGGGTTTGTCCCCGTCTATTTCCATCGATCAGAAATCGACGAACCGGAATCCGCGTTCCACGGTCGGTACAGTGACGGAAATCTATGATTATCTCCGTCTTCTGTATGCGCGGGTCGGGATTCCTCATTGCCCGAAGTGTGGCAAGGAGATTGCAAGGCAGACGGTTGACCAGATGGTGGATGAGATTATGCAGCTTCCGCAGGGCACAAAATTTCAGGTGCTTGCACCGATTATCCGCGGAAGGAAGGGCGAGCATACGAAGCTTTTGCAGCAGGCAAAAAAGAGCGGGTATGTGCGCGTTATCGTAGATGAAAGCGTGTATGAGCTGACCGAGGAGATCAAGCTTGATAAGAATAAGAAGCACAATATCGATATTGTGGTGGATCGTCTGGCGGTCAAAGAAGGTATTGAGAGCCGTTTGACAGATTCCATTGAAACCGTGTTGAAGCTAGCGGAAGGCCTTGTAAAGATTGATGTAATCGGAGGGGAAGAATTGCTCTTTTCTGACAGCTTTTCCTGTCCGGATTGTTGTATCAGCATTGAGGAAATCGAGCCGCGAAGCTTTTCCTTCAACAACCCGTATGGTGCATGTCCTTGTTGTACCGGTCTTGGATTTAAGACGGAATTTGATCTGGAGCTTATGATTCCGGATGATTCATTAAGTCTGAATGATGGGGCGATTACAGTTCCTGGATGGCAGTCGAGCAGTGATAAAAAAAGCTATACTCACGCCTGTCTGGAAGCACTTTCTAAGGAATACAATTTTTCATTGGACACACCATTCCGTGATCTGAGTGAGGAAGCAAAGAAGATTATTCTCTATGGTACAGACGGTGAAAAAATCTATGTGCATTATAAAAGCACCTATAACGGAAAAGATGCATTTTATGTAAATTATGAAGGATTGTTCCATAACATGCAGCGCAGGTATCGTGAGACCTCAGCGGAAGCGGTGCGACAGGAGTACGAGACTTTTATGACGGTCACTCCATGTGAAGAATGTCATGGCAAACGTCTGAAGCCGGAATCACTTGCCGTGACAATCGGCGGAAAGAATATCGCAGAAGTGACGGATATGTCCGTGCTTCGTCTGCATGAATTTATCAATCAGCTTGAGCTCGATGACAGACAGAAGATGATTGGAGCGCAGGTTTTAAAGGAGGTTCAGGCAAGACTTGGATTTATGATCAATGTTGGTCTGGATTATCTGACACTCTCCCGAAATACCGGTACACTTTCCGGTGGCGAAGCGCAGCGAATCCGTCTGGCAACGCAGATTGGATCCGGTCTGGTCGGAGTCGCCTATATATTGGATGAGCCGAGTATCGGACTGCATCAGCGAGATAATGATAAACTGATTGCAGCCTTAAAGCGACTGCGTGATCTCGGCAATACGTTGCTTGTCGTGGAACATGACGAAGACACGATGCTTGCGGCTGACCATATCGTCGATATCGGTCCGGGCGCCGGTGCAGGTGGCGGAGAAGTTGTGGCGCAGGGAACGGCACAGGAGATTATGCAGTGCGAGGCGTCGATTACGGGCGCATACTTAAGTGGGCGAATCAAGATTCCGGTGCCGAAGGAGCGTAAAACACCGACCGGATTCATCGAGGTAAAGGGAGCAAGACAGAACAATCTGAAAAATATCGATGTAAAGTTCCCGCTTGGAGTTATGACCTGCGTGACAGGCGTTTCCGGTTCCGGAAAGAGTTCGCTCGTAAATGAAATTTTGTACAAGCATCTTGCACGTACACTGAATCGGGCAAAACTCAAGGCGGGAGCACATGATGGTATTACCGGCGTGGAGCAGCTTGATAAGATTATCAACATTGATCAGTCCCCGATTGGTCGTTCACCACGTTCGAACCCGGCTACTTATACAGGTGTGTTTGATCTGATTCGCGACCTGTTTGCGAATACGAAGGACGCAAAGGCGATGGGATATACAAAGGGAAGATTTTCCTTTAATGTAGCAGGCGGACGTTGCGAGGCGTGCCGTGGAGACGGTATCATCAAAATTGAGATGCATTTCCTTGCGGATGTGTATGTACCGTGTGAGGTTTGTCACGGAAAGCGTTACAACCGAGAGACTCTGGAAGTGAAATACAAAGGCAAGAGTATCTACGATGTGCTGGATATGACTGTAGATGAAGCGTGTGAATTTTTTGCACATGTGCCGTCTATTCTGCGAAAAATATCAACACTGCAGGAGGTCGGACTTGGCTATATCAAGCTTGGTCAGCCGTCTACGACATTGTCCGGCGGTGAGGCACAGCGTATCAAGCTTGCAACGGAGCTTTCCAAGCGAAGCACCGGCAGGACAATCTATGTGTTGGATGAGCCGACAACCGGTCTGCATTTTGCAGATGTGCACCGTCTGGTTGATATTCTGCAGAGACTGTGTGAGGGCGGCAATACGGTGGTTGTCATCGAACACAACCTGGATGTTATAAAGACGGCAGATTATATCATCGATATCGGTCCGGAAGGCGGCGAAGGTGGCGGCACGATTGTGGCGACCGGAACACCGGAGGAAATTGTAAAGTGCAAGGACAGCTATACCGGAAAATATTTGAAAAAATATTTGAAGTGATTTACAAATGATTTTGGGAAATCGGAAATTATTTTGTGAAAATTGTCTTTTGCAATCTGCCTTTAAACTTGATACAATCATAAAGTAAATAGCATACAAATAAGCGTGTGGCCTGTGGCGTAAATCCAGCGATGCAGGACACGCGCTTTTTTTGTGTAAACAATGAGCCAAGCGGATTCATGTGCTGTGTGGTGCAAAAAAGAAAAGGACAGGTGAGTAAAATGGAAGCAAAATCAAATCAATTTTTGGGAACGGAGAAAATCGGAAAACTTATGAGCCGGTATGCCGTTCCGTGTATCATATCGCTTTTGGTTGGTGCACTGTATAATATCGTTGACCAGATATTCATTGCCAATGCAAGTTATCTGGGTTCTTATGGGAATGCTGCCAACACGGTTGTATTTCCGCTTACGGTCGTTGCCCTTGCGATTGCCGTCATGGTCGGGGATGGCTGCTGTGCTTTTGTCAGCATTAATCTCGGAAGAAATGAGATGCAGACTGCCAAGAAGAGTGTCGGAAACTCTGTGATTATGATTGCTTTTGCCAGCGTGGTATTGACGGCGCTGTATCTGATTTTCTCTGATCAGATTATCGCCATGTTTGGGGGAACCGTGAATGAGGAAACATTTCGGCATTCCAAGGAATATTTCTTTTATATTTCCCTTGGAATTCCGTTTTATATGTTTGGGCAGGCAATGAATCCGATTATCCGCGCGGACGGAAATCCGAAATTTGCTATGATTTCCACGCTGTGTGGTGCGGTAATCAATATTATTTTAGATCCGATTTTTATATTTGTCTGCAAATGGGGGATGATGGGTGCCGCTGTAGCCACAGTCATCGGACAGGTTATGACAGCCGTGCTTTCTCTCTGGTATCTCCTGCATATGAAGATTATAAGGCCTTCCGGACAGGAATATCGTTTGGATAGAAAGGTGTGTGGAAGAACCCTGCTGCTTGGCCTTACAAGCTTTCTATCCCAGATCAGTCTGGTTGCAGCTATGGCAGCAATCAACAACATGATTCGAAAATATGGAGCTATGGATGCCATTTTCGGACAGGAGCAGTATGCGCAGATTCCGATGGCGGTTGTTGGCGTCGTCATGAAATTTTTCCAGATTGTCATTTCGATTGTTGTGGGAATGGCAGCGGGATGTATTCCGATTGTGGGCTTCAACATGGGCGCAGGGAAAAAAGACCGTGTAAAGATACTGTTTCTCCGATTACTTTTGTTGGAAGCTACAGTCGGATTTGTAGCATTTTTGCTGGTTGAGATTCTCCCTAAGCAGTTGATTATGATTTTTGGTGCCGCAAATGAGAGCGTTTATTATACGGATTTTGCGATTAAGGCGTTTCGTATTTATCTGTGTATGATCATTTTGGCATGTGTCAATAAAGCGTGCTTTATTTTCTTGCAGGCAATGGGAAAAGCCGCTGCATCCACAGCACTTTCCATGATTCGTGAGGTGATTTTCGGTGTGGGATTTGCATTGCTTCTGCCGCGAATATTCGGACTGGATGGTGTGCTTTATTCTATGCCGGTGTCTGATATCCTGACGTTTTTGATTGCAGTCTTTCTGATAGTATCAACAATACGGGAACTGAATGGAAAAGGGAAGAAGATTCTTGTATGACCCGGTCTGAAAATTTGCATAGACAAAGTATTTTGTATATGATATAGTTTGTCCTTGGATTTGGATGATATTTCCAGATTATAAAACTATTTACATATACAAAAGAAAGGTATAAGAACATGGACTTTATAAAAAACAATTGGAAGGGATTTCTTTTATGCTTGGTCATTTCTGTACCATGCTGGTTTTTGGGAAAGCAGTTCCCGATTATCGGTGGACCGGTTTTTGCGATTCTTGCAGGTATGATTATTACATTATTTATCAAGGACAAAACGAATCTTCAGAGTGGAATTACATTTGTGTCAAAAAAGATACTGCAATATGCGGTTGTATTGCTTGGGTTTGGCATGAATCTGTCCGTTGTACTGCAAACAGGAAAACAGTCGCTTCCGATTATCTTGGCAACAATCACAACCTCGCTCGTTGTTGCGTGGGTATTACATAAAGTGATGCATATTCCGTCCAAAATATCGACGTTGGTCGGAGTCGGTTCTTCCATCTGCGGCGGTTCTGCCGTTGCTGCAACAGCTCCGGTTATTGATGCGGATGATGAGGAAGTGGCACAGGCGATTTCCGTTATATTCTTTTTCAATGTATTGGCAGCATTGCTGTTCCCGATGCTTGGTACGGCACTTGGATTCTCGCAGACAAGCGGCGAGACATTCGGTATTTTCGCCGGAACTGCAGTCAACGATACTTCATCAGTAACAGCGGCAGCATCAACATGGGATTCCATGTACAATCTCGGATCTGCTACACTGGATAAGGCGGTAACCGTCAAGCTGACACGTACACTTGCGATTATTCCGATTACATTAGTGCTGGCATTCGTTCGGACAAAGAAGGCGAAGGGTGATGGAACAAAGGTGGATTTCAAGAAGATATTTCCGTTCTTTATCCTGTACTTTATTCTTGCTTCTGTAATTACAACGATTGCGCTTCATTTTGGAGTATCGAAGGAAGTGTTTGAACCACTTAAGACGCTTAGTAAATTCTTTATTGTGCTTGCAATGAGTGCAATCGGATTAAATACAAATATTGTGAAATTGATAAAAACCGGCGGCAAACCGCTTTTTCTTGGATTTTGCTGCTGGGTAGGAATCACCGGAATGTGTTTGTTTATGCAACACATGCTTGGTTTGTGGTAAAAATAAGTAAAGGTCAAATAGAAATTAGCACTTACTCATCCTGTCCGTAGTCTTTTTCATGATTAAGGGGCTGTTTAAGTTCGAATTTGAGCTTTGGTACTTCGTTAACTTCTTCTTTTTTGTATATATCATCCTCAAACTTTACTATGTATGAATCCGTTACATCATCGTAACTATTTGTAGATAGAGTTTGTGCATTTCTGGCTGCTTCCTTTTGATTGGCAGTTTTCATCCATAACACTATCAGAAATACAATATAAATCGCTGTTATAATCAAAAATGTAAGGTCAAACTTCATATAGAGGGAATAAACACGCCCATCCTCTGTAATTCCAAGCTTGATTTTGTCGCCAACCTTCTTTGTAAATGGTTTATATACGGTTGCTGTGTGTGTTTCTTCGTTATATGTAAATTCGACGTTCGCAGTCTGAGTAATTGTAGTGTGACGGCGTCTTCCCGTCCCGTGACTTTCCGAATAGATAGATGTCGATTGGATTGTTCCAAATATAACCTCCCCGTTGCTACGCTTAAATTTGCGCATGTCCCCTCCGGCAATAAATACACTTACTCCAATATATAACACGATGAGAATGCACATCTGCATAATTTTGCCGTCTCTACTCATATGCCGCATGCTTCTTGAAAAACCTTTCCAATTTGACATATCCTCTTGTTCCCTCCCT
>JBJEMZ010000084.1:0-13093 GCA_051879935.1 Wujia sp. | reverse complement strand
AAGCGCGAGACGGGGATCGAACCCGCGACCCCCTCCTTGGCAAGGAGGTGCTCCACCGCTGAGCCACTCGCGCATTTCCTGTCGCTTTGTATCAGCGACATGTTGTATATTATCATAAGGGCTAGTTGGTGTCAAGAAAAAATTAAAAAAAATTTAAAAATTTGTTCCTTGCTTTCTGGTTCCGATTCTCCTATAATTGAGAATCATTATAGATAAACTAATTATTGATTAGGCGATATTATGGGGCGAAAATATGTCTAATAAAAAAGAAGATAAAAGAAAAAATGAAATACTTGAAGATGAAAAGGAAGTGATGGAATCACAGAATGCGGATGCTAATCCGGATGACAGGGTACATCTGGGTGCAAAGATAAAACATTTTCTGCGTTATTCCATTCAGACATGGATTGTTCGATGCTTTTTGATTGCGTTCGGGCTGGAACTTTTGCTGGAGATACTTGGCAGACGGTCTGTTTTGGATGGCTTTCGCTTTCTCATATCCTCCCCGATTGTGTTTATATACAACACTTCCATAATCTTTTTTACGTTGTTATTTGCTCTTTTTTTACGGAAGCGTGTATTTGGAATTTGTCTGATTAGTGCAATCTGGATGATATGTGGTTTTGCGAATTTTGTTGTACTTGGATTTCGGATTACACCGTTTGCGGCGATTGATTTGCTGATGGTGAAGGATGTCATATCGATGTTGGATGTCTATTTTACGAAGTTTCAGCAGGTTTTATTGGTCATTGGTATTGTTGCGGCGATTATCGGTATTGTGTTCCTGTTTCGCAAAACTCCGAAATTTGAAGGTAAAAAGCATGTTGTGCGAACTATGCTTTTGTGCATTGTCATGTGGATAGGTATTATTGGATTCACAAACTTTAATGTAAAGCATAATATCATATCGGATGATTTTGCGAATCTTGGTATGGCATATCAGGATTATGGGTTTGCCTATTGTTTTACAAACAGCATTATAGATAATGGAATTTCAAAACCGGATGATTATGATGAAGAGGCGATGGCAGCTATAAAAGATAATCTGAGTGAGGCGGATGCAGCTGTTAATGCTTCGAAGAAAAAGACGCCAAATATTATTTGTGTGCAGCTTGAATCGTTTTTTGATCCGAACGTGGTGGATGGACTTTCGCTTTCCGAAAATCCGATTCCAACATTTACGATGTTAAAAGAACGGTTTCCGTCCGGGTATTTTACGGTTCCGGCGCTTGGTGCCGGTACGGCTAATTCGGAGTTTGAAGTGTTGACCGGTATTCGCTCGGCTTATTTTGGAGCAGGGGAGTATCCATATAAGACAACGGTAAACAGCAAGCCGATTGAAAGTATGTGTAGTCTGCTTGAGCAGGAAGGGTATCATACATTTGCCATTCACAATAATAAGTCTTCATTTTATGACCGAAAAGAAGTATATGACACGATGGGATTTCAGACATTTATCTCATTGGAATACATGTATAATGTAGAAAAAACATCAACCGGATGGGCAAAGGATGAATCACTAGTCACGGATATTACGAACTGCCTTCGAAGTACGGAAGGACAGGATTTTGTATTTACAATCAGTGTGCAGGGACATGGCAAATATCCGGAGGAACTTGGTGCGTGTGAGGAACGAATCAAGGTGGAATATCCGCAGGATGAGATTAAACAGAATCAGCTGACTTATTATGTCAATCAGTTATATGAGATGGATACGATGATTCATGATTTAGTGAAGGCACTTGATAATATGGGTGAGGATTATGTGCTTTTGCTGTATGGGGACCATCTGCCGACCATCACATTTGATGATGAACAGCTTCCGCACAGTCAGTTCCAGACAGAGTATATTCTTGTGAATAATATGAATCTGGCGTTGGAAGATGAGGATGTTGATGCAAGTGAAATCTCAACGAAGATTTTTAAAGCATTGAATCTTGATCTAGGCTATGTGCAGAAGGCACATGTATTATATCAGGATGAGGAACTTGACAATGTGGTTACATTGCTTGCATATGATATGCTTTTTGGTGATGATTATATCTATGACGGACAGTCTCCGGTGCCGGAAGAAGGAGAAATACGAATGGGACTGGAGGAAATAGGTATACTAAAGGTAAACAATGAGGGAGACCATGTAGTTGTGAAGGGAAGAAATTTCAATGAGTATTCTTTCATATTTGTGGGTGAAGAGCAGCTTGATACGATTTATGTCGACCGCAACACATTGATGGTACCGGATATGTTGATGGAAACCGGGGATGAGATAACAGTAAAACAGGTTGATGAATCCGGACATATATTAAGTTCCACAGATATTTATAATTTTTAACAAAATAAAGACAAGAAATGTTTGAATAGTTAACAATTGTATAGTATAATACACTTTATATATATTTGTTCAAGATTTGCTTATACAAGGAGAGAAAAGCTTTATGACACCAGCAATTGATGTAAAACACATTAATCCTTTTTTACAGTCGAGTATATCGATTGTTGAGAGCGTAACTCAGGTTAAGATGACTGTCGGAAAGCCGGAAATGACAGATTTTTGTCTTCATGATAAATATTATGCAATTCAGGTTGGTGTTGTCGGAGAGATGAAAGGGCAGGTGATTCTGGCAATCCGGGAAGATAATGCAAAAGATATTGCATCGAAGATGATGTTTGGTATGCCGGTTAACGAATTGGATGAGATGGCATCTTCCGCATTGAATGAGCTTGGCAATATGGTTATGGGTAATACTGCAACTATTTTTTCTACGCTTGGCATCATTATCGACATTACTCCGCCACTTGCGGTCTATGGCAACGATTTGCAGCTGAAATCCGATATTGAAGGTATTAAGGTTCCACTTATGTATGGAGGAGAGGAATATATCGGATTGTATATCTGCGTATATGAAGATAAGTAAAGCCTGAGTCTTTTGGCTCATAGCATATATATTAGACGAAAGAAAGGAAAGGAAAAGAAAAATGGGTAAGATCATTGGTAAGGGAATCACATTTGATGATGTACTTTTGGTACCACAGTTTTCAAGTGTTATTCCAAATGACGTTGTTTTGTCAACACAGCTTACAAAGAAAATCAAACTGAACATTCCGCTTATGAGTGCCGGTATGGATACTGTTACTGAGCACAGAATGGCGATTGCCATGGCGAGACAGGGCGGTATCGGAGTTATTCACAAGAATATGTCCATTCAGCAGCAGGCAGAGGAAGTTGATAAAGTAAAACGTTCGGAGAACGGAGTTATCTCGGATCCATTTTCTCTTTCACCGGAGCATACACTCGATGATGCGGACAAACTTATGGCGAAATTCCGGATTTCCGGTGTACCGATTACTGAGAATGGAAAGCTTGTCGGAATTATTACAAACCGAGACTTGAAATTTGAGACGGATTACACAAAGAAGATTAAAGAATCCATGACTTCTGAGAATCTCATTACAGCAAAGGAGGGCATCACTCTTGATGAGGCAAAGGCAATCCTCGGAAAAGCCCGTAAAGAGAAGCTTCCGATTGTAGATGATGACATGATGCTCAAGGGTCTTATCACAATTAAGGATATTGAGAAGCAGATAAAATATCCGAATGCTGCAAAGGATTCCCAGGGAAGACTTCGCTGTGCGGCAGCGGTTGGTGTAACACCGGATATCTGTGACAGAGTGGATGAGCTCGTTGCAGCAAAGGTAGATGCCATCGTAATCGATACAGCACACGGACATTCGGAGAATGTTTTAAAGACATTTGCCATGATCAAAGAAAAGTATCCGGATTTGGATGTTATTGCAGGTAATGTGGCAACGAAGAAGGGTACACAGGCTATGATTGATGCCGGTGTGGATGCTGTGAAGATTGGTATCGGCCCTGGTTCTATCTGTACAACCCGTATTGTAGCAGGTATCGGTGTTCCACAGATTACAGCTATCATGGAAGCATATGAAGCAGCTCATGCAGCAGGAATCCCTGTGATTGCAGACGGTGGTATCAAGTATTCCGGAGATATTACGAAAGCACTTGCAGCCGGTGCCAATGTATGTATGATGGGTAGCCTGTTTGCAGGTACGGACGAAAGCCCTGGAGATTTCGAGCTTTATCAGGGTAGAAAATATAAGGTATACAGAGGCATGGGAAGTATCGCAGCTATGGAGAACGGCAGTAAGGATCGTTATTTCCAGGCAAATGCAAAGAAGCTTGTACCGGAAGGTGTCGAGGGACGTGTTGCATACAAAGGTACTGTGGAAGATACGGTATTCCAGTTGATTGGTGGTCTTCGTTCCGGTATGGGATATTGTGGAGCAAAGACGATTGAGGAGCTTCATGAGAAGGCTGAGTTCATTGAGATTTCAGCAGCATCCTTGAAGGAAAGTCATCCACATGACATCCAGATTACAAAGGAAGCACCAAACTATAGTGTCGAGTAAGATTTAGATTTTGACGCAGATGATTCGAAGGAGTCATCTGCGTTATTTTTTGTGAAAATCGGCGAAGCAGATTTTTGCGTAGTTTTATGTATAAAACAAAGTACAATTTTTGCGTCGTTTTTTGTTTACAAATGGACGGGAAAATGATATATTGCGTGATGGATGGTATTCGGAGACGAAACTATACCGGAAAAAATGAATAACGGCAACGCACACTCGTTTATGCTATGAGGATGAAAACGAGGTGATGGTATGAAGATTGGATTTATTGGAGCTGGAAAGATGGGTTTCACACTCGGAAAGCATTTGAAAGAGTATGAAAAACATCATGAGGATTCCGGATTCTGCGTGATGGGGTATTATAGTCAGACCTTAGATTCCGCAAAGGAAGCAGCGAGATTTACTGATACGAATTACTATGAAAGCATGGATGAATTGGCAGAGGTGTGTGATGCTATTTTTTTGACAGTGCCGGACGGTCAGATACAGACGGTTTCGGACATGATTGCCGGAGGAAATGTTTCCCTGGCAGGCAAAGCATTGGTTCATACGAGCGGAGCTCTTTCGTCTCGTGTATTTTCTGGTATGGGAAACCGGGTAAGCGGTTATTCGATACATCCGATTTATGCAGTAAATTCCAAGACAGAATCCTATTTACATTTTCAAGATTGCTTTATTACCATCGAGGGTGAAGGTGCATATACGGAACAGTTTGTTGATTTATTTCAGAAACTTGGGCATACGGTCAGGCACATTTCTGCGGAGCATAAAGCAAAGTATCATGCCTCAGCTGTGTTTGTGAGCAATCTTGTCATTGGGTTATATGCTATGGGAAGTGATTTGCTGACCCAGTGTGGATTTTCGCCTACAGAGGCAGAACAGGCGTTGCTTCCGCTGTTTGCAAATAATGCGGAGAATATGCAGCGTGTCGGTATGCAGGAGGCTTTGACGGGACCGGTCAGCCGCTGCGATATAAAAACGGTGGAAAAACATTTACAGGCATTGGGTCAGGATGCAGAAACGGTGTACCGATGCTTATCCAAGCGGCTTATCCCGCTTGCGTGTTCCGGCAAAGAAATGGATGAAGAATATAATCGGTTATTACAGATATTACAAGGAGATATAGAAGTATGAAAAAGACAGTTACAACATTTGCAAAAGCAAAGGCAGAAGGTCAGAAGCTTACAATGCTTACGGCGTATGATTATTCAACGGCAAAGCTGATGGATGAGGCAGGGGTTGATTCCATCCTGGTGGGAGATTCACTCGGTAATGTGGTTCTCGGATATGAGGACACCATCTCCGTTACGATGGAGGATATGATTCATCATGGAGCAGCAGTTGCAAGGGGCGCAAAGGATGCTCTTGTGATTATCGACATGCCGTTTATGTCTTATCAGACTTCGGTCTATGATGCGGTTGTCAATGCCGGCAGACTGATGAAGGAAGGACGCGCCAATGCGGTTAAGCTCGAAGGCGGCGTTGAGGTTGCGCCACAGATTAAAGCGATAGTGGATGCCGGTATTCCGGTCTGTGCCCATATCGGACTGACTCCGCAATCCATCAATGCATTTGGCGGGTTTAAGGTGCAGGGTAAGAGCGAGGCTCAGGCACAGAAGCTGCTTGAGGATGCGCTTGCCGTGCAGGAAGCAGGTGCCTTTGCGGTCGTGCTTGAGTGCGTACCGGAGAAGCTCGCAACCCTTGTCACAAAGAAGCTTTCGATTCCTACGATTGGCATCGGTGCCGGAAACGGCTGTGATGGGCAGGTGCTTGTATATGCAGATATGCTTGGCATGTTCAGTGATTTTACACCGAAGTTTGTGAAGCGGTTTGCGGAGGTTGGCACACAGATGAAGGCCGGGTTTGCGGCATATATCGATGCGGTAAAGGCGGGCACCTATCCGACGGAGGAGCACACTTATGCAATCGCAGATGAAGTGATTGAGAAGCTGTATTAAGACGGATAGATTTGCGAAACGCAGAAAGGATGAAAATATATGGAAATCGTAACAACAGTCAAAGAGGTAAGAGAACTTGTAAAAGCATGGAGAAAAGAGGGAAAGCAGGTTGGTCTTGTTCCGACCATGGGATATCTGCATGAGGGACACAAGAGTCTGATTGACAAGGCAGTCGCTGAAAATGACGAGGTGGTTGTAAGTGTATTTGTCAATCCGATGCAGTTTGGTCCGACGGAGGATCTTGCCAGCTACCCAAGAGATTTGCAGGCAGATGCAAAGCTTTGTGAGGCAGCAGGTGCAAGTCTGATCTTTCATCCGGAGCCGGAAGAGATGTACAAGGACGGATTTTGTTCTTTCGTCGATATGACAGGACTTACCAATGCGCTTTGCGGTCTGTCGCGTCCGGTTCATTTCCGGGGCGTATGTACCGTTGTCAATAAGCTGTTCAATATTGTGCAGCCGGATAAGGCATATTTTGGGGAGAAGGATGCACAGCAGCTTGCGGTCATCAAGCGCATGGTTACGGATTTGAACATGGATATCGAGATTGTCGGATGTCCGATTATCCGGGAGGAAGACGGTCTTGCGAAGAGTTCAAGAAATACGTATCTTTCGCCGGAATCAAGAAAACAGGCTGTCATTTTATCCAAGGCCATCTTCCTCGGAAAGAAGATGGTGGAAGAGGGCGAGCGTGACGCGGCAAAAGTAAAACAGGCGATGCGTGATCTGATTAACACGATGCCCCTTGCGACGATTGATTATGTAGAAATCGTGGATGGAAATACAATGCAGAGTGTCGATGTGATTCAGGGAGAGATTCTCTGTGCAATTGCTGTGAATATCGCAGGCGAAGCAAGATTGATTGATAATTTTCATTATACAGTCTAGGAGTTTAGTAAAGGAGAAACGCGTATGACAGTAAGTATGCTCAAAAGTAAGATACACCGTGCAACCGTAAAGCAGGCAGAGCTTCAGTATGTTGGAAGTATTACGATTGATGAGACACTCATGGAAGCGGCAGGCATCTTCGAGTATGAGAAGGTACAGATTGTGGATATTGAGAACGGCAATCGTTTTGAAACCTATGTCATAGCAGGCGAGCCAGGTAGCGGGATGATCTGCTTAAATGGTGCTGCGGCAAGACAGGTCTGTGTGGGCGACCGAATTATTATTATGTGCTATGCGGATATGACGCCGGAGGAAGTGAAGGAACATAAGCCGAAGGTTGTATTTGTAGATGAGGACAATCATATTTCAAGACTGACGAACTATGAGAAGCATGGGCGTTTGGAGGATATGTAATATGCTGACAGGAAAGAAAATTGTACTCGGTGTGAGTGGCGGAATTGCAGCCTACAAGATGGCAAATGTGGCAAGTATGCTTTCAAAACTGCATGCGGATATTCATGTAGTCATGACGGAAAATGCAACCCACTTTATCACACCGGAGACATTTGAGGTATTAACGGGTAATCATTGTTATATCGATACATTTGACCGCTGCATGGAATTGCATGTGCCGCATATTGCACTCGGTACACAGGCAGATTGTATCTTAATTGCACCGGCCAGTGCAGATGTGGTTGGCAAGATTGCAAATGGAATCGCAGACGATATGCTTACGACCTGCGTGCTCCCTGCCACCTGTCCGGTTCTGCTTGCACCGTCCATGAATGTGCATATGTATGAGAATAAGATTGTGCAGCACAACATGAAGAGGCTTGCCGAGTTTGGATATGAAATCATCGAGGCAGATGAGGGTTACTTAGCGTGCAGAGATATCGGAAAAGGCAAATTGCCGCCGGAGGATGTGCTCGTAGAATACATTTTGCGGGCTTGCGCAAAGGAAAAAGACCTTGCCGGAAAGAAGGTTCTGGTTACTGCCGGTGCAACGCAGGAAGCCATAGACCCGGTTCGGTATATCACGAATCATTCAACCGGAAAGATGGGATATGCGATGGCACGTATGGCGATGCTTCGCGGGGCGGATGTCACACTTGTGACAGGTGAGACAAGCTTAAAGGAGCCGCTGTTTCTGGATGTGGTACATGTAAAATCTGCAAAGGATATGTATGATGCCGTTATATCCCGCAGTGCAGATATGGATATCATTGTGAAGGCGGCAGCGGTAGCGGATTACCGGCCGACCTCTGTAGCATCTGAGAAGATCAAAAAACAGGATGGTCAGATGGCAATAGAACTTGAGCGGACGGATGACATTCTGGCATATCTGGGTGCGCATAAGCATGATGGCCAGTTCAT
The DNA here is from genome assembly GCA_051879935.1 of Wujia sp. Lineage (GTDB taxonomy): Bacteria > Bacillota > Clostridia > Lachnospirales > Lachnospiraceae > Coprococcus_C. The sequence continues at coordinate 4,445 of JBJEMZ010000084.1, read as the reverse complement.
ATGCGGATTTTCCATGGAAACGGAAAATATGCTTGAAAATTCCAAGGCAAAGCTTGCGAAGAAGCACATTGACATGATTGCTGCGAACAATCTGAAAGTGGAAGGCGCAGGATTTGGCGTGGATACAAATGTCATGACCATTATCACAAAAGAAACTGCGACAGAGCTTCCGCTTATGAGCAAGGAAGATGTCGCAGACCGTATATTGGATGCGATTGTGAAAGAAACAGCATAGGCATGTAGCTGTCAGTTTAATCATTAGGTATATCATGAAATCTACCGGCAAGTTCCTCTGTTTTGACGATATTGATAAACGCATGTGGATCGATGGAGCGAATCAGAGGAACTAACTGCCGTTTTGCTTCCGTGTTGATGACGGAATAAATCAAGGTTTTCTCTTTTTCTTCATAACACCCGATGCCTTGGAAGAGGGTTGCATCGTGGTTGGTTGTTTCCCGTATAGCGCGGTATATTTGTTCTGCATGATCGGAGATGATGAAAAGCGTTTCTTTTTTATAGCGCTTATAGAGCATCTGGATGACCTGTGTGCTGCAGAACTGATAGATAATGGAATACAGTGCGATAGACCATCCAAACAGAGCACCTGCGATGCCGAGCATGATGACATTTCCAAGTAGAATGTAATTCCATGCGTCAATTCCTTTTTGCTGTGCAAAATAGATGCTGATAAAGTCCGTGCCGCCGGTGGTGGTGCCTACATTTAAGCACAGACAGATGGCAAATCCGCTTATGAGTCCGCCGAAGATGCTGATCAGGAGGATATCCTGCGTGAAGACATAGCTTGGCAGAATATCAACAAATAAACTGGATAAAACAATTGTCAGGATGGAGTAAAGCGTAAATTTTTTTCCGATGTATTTAAAACCGATGTAAACCGGAAAAAGATTCAGTGCAATGTTAAAGAGTGTGTAAGGGATTTCCACATGGGCAAATTTGATTCCGATTTCCTGCAATAACAGTGAGATACCGGAAAAACCACCCGGAAGAAGTCCGGCTGTCTTTGCGAAGCAGCACAGATTCCACGCATATAAAACAGATGCAAATACAACGACGATTACCCGGAAGACCTGGTAAAATTTTGGATGCCTGGTTTCAATCGACTGAAACATAAAATCCCCTCCTTTCTTATGTTCCCAAAAGTCCGGTATTCGATATCGAAATATATGAAGTATTATACCATAAAATGAAGAACTTTAAAATGCATGGTATATAATTTGGAGGGCATGTTATCGGGTTGCTGTTCAGATCCTAGCCAGTAACTGTTATCGGTTATTTGATTTTGCTTGCACAACATTTGGGCAGATGATATTCTTATAGGAGAAAAAGGCAGAATAGCGTGTTGCAGAGACAGAGGAATAAAACAGTATGAAGAAGAATGACCTATATGAGATAGTAATTGAGGACATCGGAAATGACGGCGAGGGTATCGGACACATATACGAGGATGAGACGGAAGCCGGTATGACGATTTTTGTGAAGGATACGATAGTTGGGGACGAGATCAAGGTTCGAATCGTAAAGGTGAAGAAGCGGTATGCGTACGGACGGTTGGAGGAAATCCTGAAACCATCTCCATACCGTGTGGATGCCGTGTGCCAAAAAGCAAGACAGTGTGGAGGCTGTGTGCTGATGCACATGGACTATCAAAAGCAGCTGGAATATAAGTGGAACAAGGTAAAGAACTGTCTGGAACGCATCGGCGGAATCGAGGATGCAGGGGCTCTTATGGAGCCTGTTTGCGGCATGGACAATCCGTATCATTATCGAAATAAGATGCAGTTTCCGGTGGGACTTTCGAAGGATGGCAAGGTGGAAATCGGATTTTATGCAGGACGGACACATTCGATTATCGGCCTTGATTCGTGTGCCATCGGACATCCGGTTAATGATTTTCTGATTCCGGCTATGCGCGCATGGTTACAGAAAAAGCAGAATCAATCCGGTAAGTTTATCTATGATGAGGCATCCCATACCGGACTTGTGCGTCATATCCTGACCCGTGTCGGTTTTTCCACGGGGGAGCTGATGGTGTGCGTGGTGATAAATGGTAAGAGGAAGCAGTTTGGCGGAAGTGTCGTGGAACAGGAATGGACAGATTGCATCCGGAAGGCTGTGGAGGAGTATAATGAATCGGGTCAGGCAGATGGAAAGCGAAAGATCGTGTTAAAAAGTCTGACGCTCAATTACAACACCGAAAAGACGAATCGGATATTAGGTGAACGGTGCGATACATTATACGGAGCAGATTCTATCACGGATTATATCGGTGACATTCGGTTCAAGATTTCACCGCTGTCCTTTTATCAGGTGAATCCTGTGCAGACAAAGGTTTTGTATGATAAGGCCGTTTCCTATGCGGGACTGACCGGGGATGAGGTCGTATGGGATATGTATTGTGGTATCGGCACCATCTCGCTCTGTCTGGCAAAGCATGCGAAGAAGGTGTATGGCGTGGAAATCGTGCCGCAGGCAATCGACGATGCCCGGGAGAATGCAGCGTGTAACGGTATTGGAAATGCAACATTTTTCTGCGGAAAGGCAGAGGAAGTGGTTCCGGCGTTTTATAACAGAACGCTTGATTATGCCGCATCCGGCGATATGACAGCGGAAGCGGATATGCAGGATGGACGCCATCCGGATGTGGTGGTGGTTGACCCGCCTCGCAAAGGGTGCGACAGTGCGTTGCTCGATACCATTGAGCAGATGCAGCCAAAACGCATGGTCTATGTGAGCTGCGACCCGGCAACCCTTGCACGGGATATCGCAATCCTTGTGCAAAAAGGATTTGTGCTGGAGAAGGTTGGAGTTGTGGATCAGTTCGGGCATTCAGGGCACGTGGAGACTGTATGCTTGCTGTCAAAGAAACCTTGATTTTATGCTGGTTAGCAGGCTTTTTTGAAGAAAACATATTAATAAAAATTATAGAAATAAAATGTGCATAAGCAAATAAAAAGAATTTATGTACAAGAGGTAAAAACCTTTTAGCAAGAGAATACATCTGATTGCTAAAAGGTTTTTTTGTATAAATTTGTACGCGGTAGAGTATAGACTGTACGCGGATATATTGAAAATGATTGATATTCGGCGCTTTTGCGTATATAATATTGTTTAGAGGATTTTACGTATTTTTCATAGGAGTGCAAGCACATGGAATACATGACAATTAAAGAAGCAGCAGAAAAATGGAACATCTCAGTTAGAAGGGTTCAGACTATATGTAATGAAGGAATGGTTCCAGGGGTTATGAAGTTTGGAAATGCTTGGGCGATTCCAAAAGATGCTGAAAAACCAATTGATAAAAGAGTGAAATCAGGGAAGTACATCAAAGAGAAAGAATAGCTTTGATTAATTGCATATAAGTATGGGAAAACATCAGAAGTACAAGTTCAAAATATAGAAAAGAGTCTAAATACTATAATAGAACAGTTTGAAGAAATGAAAAAAGATTTGGTTTTTCTATTAAGCGAAAACGAGAATCAGCAGAATTAGAGCTTTATGAATATGCGTTTTCGCTAGGAAAATACAAAGATGTTGACAAAAAATATGCAGGAAAGGAGCTGCCAGAATGGAGAATGAAAAAGGAATAGTTAAATTGACTCGTAAGCAGCTCTATGATGAAATATGGGCTCTTTCAGTTGCAGGGGTAGCCAGAAAATATAACTTGAATTATGGTAAACTGATAGCAACTTGTAAAGTAGAAAATATACCTTTTCCTTCTTCTGGTTATTGGACTAAGAAGAATATGGGAAAAGATGTATCGAATGAGACTGTCGAATTTTCTGGATTGGAACATACAGAAATTTCATTGATAACGAAAGACGCGGTTGTTAAGCGTATTCGGAAAGCTAAGGCAGAAGTAGTAGAGAAAGTGCATACTGACATAACAGAAGAATTGGATGTAACAGCCGAGGAAGATTTACCGCAGAAAAAAACGGAGAACATACCTAAGTGGCCGGATGGAATTCTTGATTATTTAGATGAGACGGAAAGAAATAAAGTATTAGAGTATGCGTGCAATCTACAGATAAGTCAAAGTAAACGATTGCATAAAATGTTGATCCAATACAAGAAGGATATTGCAGATTATAAGTCGAAGCTGAAGGAAGCACAGAGTAGACCATACTATAATCCAAGACATAATAAACCAGAAAACGAGCCTGAATTCTTTAAGGAAATGTCTGATGAGTGTATGACACGTGCAATTGCAATATTAGATGCCGTATTCAAATCAATTGAATCTTTAGGTGGAAGTATTAATAGTGATTTGTCTGTAAAAATTAGAGGAGATATTGTTAGATTTCGTATGGTTGAGAGTCAAGACCAAGTGAAGCATGAAATGACTAAGCAAGAGACACAGGCGCTCGTAAAATATAATGATGATATCAAAAATCATAGATGGGCTTCAAAACCGCAAATTAGAAAGT
>JBJEMZ010000083.1:0-2789 GCA_051879935.1 Wujia sp. | reverse complement strand
GGGAATTCCGGCTATTCTGGCAGGTATTTTAACACAGCTTGGACTCTGGGGTGTGAACCTGAAGATTATGGGGAAGGCAAACCAGTCAATCAATGTTGATAAATATGATTTGGCAGTGTCACTGCGATACGTAAAAAATGTAGCGTTTTATAAAAACAGCATCTTTGTGGTATTTGTCTTTTTGATTTTGATTATTGCGGTTTTGTACTGGTTTTTCGGAACAGAGCTCGGAAGCTCTCTGCGTGCAACCGGTTGCAATGAGAATATGGCACGTGCCCAGGGTATCAATACGAACTTCAACAAGGTGCTCGGTCTTATGATATCAAATGGATTGGTTGCACTCTCAAGTGCATTGCTTGGACAGTATCAGGGATTTGCAGATATTAACATGGGTAAAGGCGCGATTGTAATCGGTCTTGCATCCGTGATTATCGGAGAGGCAATATTCGGTAAGATCTTTAAGAATTTTGCGCTGACACTGTTTTCTGTGGGAATCGGTGCGGTGATTTATTTCATCGTACTGCAGATTGTTATCTGGCTCGGTGTCGATACCGATTTGCTTAAATTGTTCCAGGCACTTATCGTAGCAGTCTTTTTGGCAGTTCCGTACTGGAAAGGTAAATATTCCGGCAGAGGTAAGAAATTAGCCGCAACGGCAGATACAAAGGAGGCTTAGAGATATGTTAGAATTGAAAAATATTTATAAGACCTTCAATCCGGGTACGGTCAATGAGAAGATGGCATTAAAGGGATTGAATCTTACATTGGAAGATGGAGACTTTGTAACTGTTATCGGTGGAAACGGAGCCGGAAAATCGACGATGTTAAATGCGATTGCGGGTGTGTGGCCGGTGGACCAGGGACAGATTATCATAGATGGAGAAGATGTGACAAAGCTTCCGGAATTTAAGCGTGCAAAGTTTTTGGGCCGTGTATTTCAGGATCCGATGAACGGAACGGCAGCGACGATGGAGATACAGGAAAATCTTGCTTTAGCGCTTCGCCGCGGAGGCAGCAGAACCTTAAAACCGGGTATTACGAAGAAGGAGCATGCAAAGTATCGGGAGATGCTTGCAACGCTTGGGCTCGGACTTGAGGATCGTATGACATCGAAGGTTGGTCTTTTGTCCGGCGGACAGAGACAGGCACTGACGCTTCTTATGGCAACCTTGAAGAAACCGAAGCTGTTGCTGCTGGATGAGCATACAGCAGCACTTGATCCAAAGACAGCGGCAAAGGTATTGCAGACAACTGACATGATTGTAAACCGTGATCATCTGACGACACTGATGATTACGCACAATATGAAGGATGCCATAGCACATGGAAATCGTCTGATTATGATGATGGATGGCAATATCATCCTGGATATCCGGGGAGAGGAAAAGCAAAAGCTTACGGTTTCCGATTTGCTCCACAAATTCGAAGAGGCAAGTGGGGAAGAGTTTGCGAGTGATAAGGCAATTCTCGGTTAGGATTCACAGCTTGATTTATGAATGAAGAACAGGTATTAATGGCGCGCCTGCAGGATCTTGCAAGGCGCGCTTATCAACAGAATATATATACGTATTCTGACTTTCTGACACCGACAGGTCTTGCGGTATTTTCGGAAATGCGTCCGGAACTTGCGTTTGTTGATACGGAAATATTTGGCGGAAGGCCGGATTGTGAGCGCTGTATGGTGCAGTTTGGCTCGGAGCGTATGTTTGGATATGCAGGTACATGGCCGATTTGTGTGATTCGGATTGAACCGCTGTTGGAAAAATTCTCGGACGATTTGTCACATCGGGATTTCCTCGGGGCACTTATGAACCTTGGAATCAGGCGGGAGATGCTGGGGGACATTCTTGTCAAAGACGGGAAACGTGCATATCTGTTTTGCCACGAAAACATTGCGGAATATATTACCGAGCATCTGACCAAGATAAAGCATACAAATGTAAAGTCTGTCTGTTTGCCACAGGATACAGAGATATCCGATTTGAAACCGGAGCTTGTTGATTTGCAGGTGATTGTGGCGGCTCCACGGTTTGATGCGATTGTGGCGGCGGCTATTAAATGCTCGCGGGGCGATGTGCTTCAGCTTTTTCGTGCTAAAAAAGTCGCGAGAAACGGATGCACAGAGGAGAGAAACAGTCTCACATTGAAGGATGGGGATGTGTTCTCGGTGCGGGGCTTTGGCAAATTCCGGTTTTGTGGAGCGGGTGCCATGACACGGAAAGGTCGCATCAATGTCCATTTAAAGAAGTATATTTAGGGGTTTCCTAATTGATTATTGCGTGTTAAAATATAAAGTGGTGAGTGCTTTTTGCTTAACAAAATAGGAATCATGAGGCGAGAAGGTTATGATTAGCAAATACATTACGGAAAACGGAAAATTTAGACAGATTGATGAATTCCTGCCGGGCTGTTGGATTAATCTTACAGCGCCAACACAGGATGAAAGTCTCGAAATCGCCAGACGATATAATGTGGATTTGACAGATGTTCGTGCGGCACTTGATGATGAGGAGTCTTCCCGTGTAGATGTCAATGATGATTATGTTTTGATTCTTTTTGATATTCCGTCTGTGGAGATTCGTCATAATCAGGAGGCTTATACGACGATTCCGCTTGGTGTTATCTGGACAGAGGAGGCGATTATTACCGTCTGTTCTGCGGAGACACCGGTTTTAAAGCACTTTATTGTCAATAATATTCGTGATTTTACAACGAAGAAGCAGGTGCGTTTCACATATCAGATTTTATACCGTACCAGCATGTTGTATCAGTCCTATTTGCGAATCATT
>JBJEMZ010000082.1:0-2840 GCA_051879935.1 Wujia sp. | reverse complement strand
CCTGTTCGAGTTCCGAATATAATGTCTCCTTCTGCAACGGAAGCCAGGTAGTCTGCACACCATATGCACTTCCAGCCTCCTCCATAAATGTCCACTTTGTTCCGGAGCCTGATTCATAATAACCATGTTCTGTTGCATAATCTGCAAGTACGGCAGGAGTCGCTTCTTTATTTTTTGTAAGTCCCACAATCACCATGGACATACAGGTCGGACCACAACCGGATAATCCCACCACATCATTTCCATAGGATGCATAGCCCCATCGACTGTCCCACTGGATAAAAAGAGGGACTCCATTCAATTCACAATCTTCGATTTCCCCGCTCGTCGTACCGACTTTTTCCGCGTAAGAAAGTGCATACGAAATCATATTCGGATTATAACACAAACAATTAAGCAACGGCTCAGGAAATTGATTCATATTTGTTTCAATTGTCCCAAAATCCGTATCCACCTGTGCCAATGCATGAATTTTATTCTGTATTTCCTCCGCTGTAAAGGCTGCCGGTGCCTGTTCCGGATATTTTGCCTCATAGGTGCGCATAAACGGCATCACATCTGTCTGCCCTACGCTCGTCTGCACTTCCTTTGCCTGCTTTTCTTGTTTGGATATATCCATAAAGGTTAGTGTGTCATGTTCTTTTTCGTATTTCTTATAGCCGGAAACACGACCTATAACAAACGCAATGATAATCACACACAAAAAAACAATAGCATGAATCACCTGCTCCTGTTGTTTTTTTCGCCTGCGGAGCCGTTCCCGTTCTCTTCTCTTTCGTTGTTTTTGTATAAGTTCTTCCTGCAATTGCTGCTCCTGCAATATTTTTCGTCTACGAACAGCCTGTGCATCCTCCGGAATAACTTCTCTTTCTATATTCTGTAAATCATATCTTTCGTCATACTTCAACATGGCGGCTCCTCTCTTATTCTGAAAATCTTTTTGAACATAACTGCATCACATATAAACAGCTATGTATCTGAATTGATTTACATAATAAATGCACAAAGCATAGAACCTGCCACGAAGCTGCATCAAATTTGTATCATTTTGTAGTATACTCTATTTTATCAGAATCCAAACGAAGTACTAACCTGCTCCGATTTTTTCAAATCCAAAACCATGCCAAGATAGACAGCTCTCTCGTTTACTGAAACATCAAAACCATCGATTGAAATTCCCGTTTCGTAATCTGTCACCTCCCATATATCTAAAAAATAATACGATGCAAATTTATTTTCTGGCATACCAAGATATTCGCGAATGGCTGCTTCCACATTCTCCTGCGTATATACGCCTGCTTCCTTCTCGGATAAATAATTGTCAGCTGCAAACTGATAGATCTTTCCTGTATCTGTATCCATAAGCAAAGCCAGATACTTGCCGCCTCTATCATACTGTATCAGCGCAAGCGAAACATATCTGTTCATATTATCCAGACTCACAACACTGAAATACTCGCACGAGTAAGAATAATATACCTTGTTGCCATCATACATCTGATAATAGCGGCCGGACTCTTCATCATACACGCCAAGGTCTATGTCGGGTATGATGTTTTTTTCCTGTAATGTCTTTATTTCCTTCTCCGCCATCTTTAATATCTTTTTTTCAAACGCCTGGTCACCCGGCTGTTGTCTTGATGCGGAAACCGACACATTGGCATCGTCTTCACACAGGAGATCCAGCTTTTCCTCCACAGAAAGCGGTTCATTATCCGCCTCCAAATCCGTATCAACCTCGCGCACATACAGCTTATTTAATTCCCCATTATCCATCATTGCCATAATCGTCTTCGGTGCAGCAATGCCAAGTGCCAGAATCAATACACCGATCAACAGACAGATACCGTTTATCATAAAGTTTTTGTCTTTTCTGTCTTTCTTTTCTTTATTCGTCTTGTCTTGCGTCTTCTTCATATTCGACCTCCTCTCCCTCCGTATTCGGCTGTCTACATGCATTAGGCGCAAAGCATACGGACACCTTTGTTCCCTTTCCGATTTCACTTTCAATTCTAAGCTTCGCCCCGTGCAGAAGTACGATTTCATTACAGATGGCAAGACCAAGTCCTGCACCTCCATTTGCACGTGACCTTGATTTGTCGACCATATAAAACGCTTCGGTCAGGTGGCTCAGATGCTCTGCATCGATACCACAACCACTATCAGCAACCGTTATCGTATAACCATCCTGTTCCCACATGCCATACACAGAAATATCACCTGCATCCGGCATGGCCTTTCTTGCATTATCAAACAGATTGATAAACACCGTCTTCATCAAATCCGGCTCTATTTTAATCAGGGCAGGATCCGCGGCCACCAGGAGCTTAATTCCGTATTTTTCTGCAACCGGAAGCAGTGTCTCATAGATAGAAGCCAGAAATGTTTTGACATCGATATCATACATCAAAAAATCCTGCTTTTTTAACACGATCAGTTCCATAAGCTTCATGGACATCTTTTCAAGGCGTCGTCCCTCTAACACAATCTGATTCGCATAAGTAACAAGTTCTTCCTCCGGCAGCTTTGTAGACCGGATAATGTCTGCATAGCCAATCATGGAAGTAAGCGGTGTCTTTAATTCATGCGCAAAGTTGTTCGTAAACATTTCCTGGCTTCGTGTTTTTTCCTTCAACTCTTCCATCGTTTTATTTAAACTAATGGACATACGGTTGAAATCCTCGACAAGCATTCCGATTTCATCTTTTCCATGTTTTTTGATTCTGAGCCCGACTCTTCCGTTTGCTACAAACTTCGTGGCCTTTGAAAGCCGCTTAATCGGAACGAGTATCATGTTATTTAATATAAATACCATGAGTACACATACGAACATAACAAAC
>JBJEMZ010000081.1:0-13416 GCA_051879935.1 Wujia sp. | reverse complement strand
TCCTCCGGTGCCATCTGCGCATCCCCGACGATAATCACCTTGTAGTCCTTGTCAGTGTGACGGAACAGATCCTCCAGATCTATCCAGTTTCCAAGCTCACACTCCGCATCCTTGTAGACCTTGCTATAGATACAATTATGGAAATAGTATGTCTTCACATCCTTGAAATGATTTGCCTTATGTACCGCCTGAAACAGATCATTACAAAGCTCTGCAAAAGGCATCATTGTACCTCCACAGTCAAAAAGCAACAGCAATTTGACCGAGTTTTTACGCGGTTTTTCAAACTCAAGCTGCAGATAACCGCCGTTATTACAGGTGCTTTGAATCGTGCCATCCAAATCAAGCTCCGTCTTTGCCACATCCAGCTTTGTGGAATACTGCCGCAGACGTCGGAATGCAACCTGAAACTGTCTGATATCCAGTGTCTTGTCATGCCTGAAATCCGCATATTTCCGCTCGCCGATGACCTGAAATGCAGACTGCATACCGCTTTGTCCGCCTACACGCATACCGCCCGGATTGCGCCCGTGGTGTCCGAATGCCGAACCGCCGCTCGTTCCGATCCAATAATTTCCGCCGTTATGCTCCATACTCTGCTCGGTCACACGCTCCCGGAACATCCGTTTTGTCTCAGCCATATCCCGTTTGATAAGCTGCCCGTATATATCGATATTCTGCGTGTCAAGCTCCATATCTTCCTTGTCGAGAAACTTCATGATGATCTCCGGTACTTTATTCGGATCAGATTCAATATTTTTAAAATATTCGGCAAATGCCATATCATATTTATCAAAATCAGACTCCGTCTTCACAAGTATCATACGTCCGAGATAATAAAGCCCATCCAAAGAAGAACACGCAAGTCCTTTGTCAAGCGCATCCATAAAGGTAATCCACTCGGTCATGGATACTTCCAATCCTTTTTCTCTGCATACGTACAAAAATTCGGTGAACAATTAATATATACTCCTCTTCTTTATAACCTCTAAGTCCTCGTCCTTCTTAATAAGCACACCAAGATACGGCAGCTGCTTGCGGATTACATCCGGATCGATACCGCCGATTATCAGTGCATGCAGCCAGTCAATCAGTTCCGATGTACTCGGTTTTTTCCGCACATCCTTGATATCTCGAATCCAGTAAAAGGTATCCATCGCCTGCTTCATCAGATGCTCATCGATATTGTCAAAATGTACCTTGACGATTTCTTCCATCTCCTCTTTCTCCGGGAAACTGATATAGTGGAAGATACAACGACGCAGGAACGCATCCGGCAGTTCCTTTTCCGCATTACTTGTAATAATCACAATCGGCCGCTTTGTCGCTTTGATTGTCTCTTTTGTCTCATGAATATAAAATTCCATCTTATCAAGCTCCCAAAGCAAATCATTCGGGAACTCCAAATCCGCCTTGTCAATCTCATCAATCAAAAGGATAACCTGCTCCTTTGACTGAAATGCCTCGCCAAGCTTTCCAAACTTGATATAATGGCGAATATCATCGACACCTTCCTCACCAAACTGGCTGTCATACAGACGCTGTATCGTATCATATACATATAAGCCATCCTGTGCCTTTGTCGTTGACTTAATATTCCATATGTATAATGGCATGTTAAATGCCTGACTGATTGCCTCTGCAAGCATTGTCTTGCCGGTACCCGGCTCACCCTTTATCAAAAGTGGCTTTTCAAGGGCACGTGCCACCTCAACTGCTGACATCAAATCCGGGGATGCCACATACTCTTTGGAACCGGTAAATTTCATTTCGCTCATGGTATTCTCCTTTTTGTTGTATTTTAGTTTACATAATATTATTATTGTAACTTATATATTTTTACTCCATAATAATAACTGTGGTTTGATATCCGTTTTCTCTGTCGGAATCTGTTCCACAATCTGAAATGCATAGCAAACCGCTATTGTCTTACATCCACTATGCTTTTCGAGATAACGATCATAATATCCGCCACCATATCCGATCCGTTCCAGCTTCTTTGAGAATACGGCTCCCGGCATCACAATTAAACAGTCTCCGTCTGTTTCCTCCGGGATAAGCTTCGTATCGCTGTCCGGCTCCGGTATGTGATATGCGCCCTCTGTAAGTACGGTTCCCATATGGTACGCATAGAAATCCATCTGCTCCGCTTTTACCCGCGGCAGCCATATTCGTTTTCGTTCTTTCAGCATCGTATCTGCAAACCGGAACAAATCAACCTCATTTTGAATCGGTACATACAGACACACATCCGTCGCCTGCTTATACACCGGTGTCTCAAAAAACGCATGCGCAATCTGTGCGGATGCAGCTTCTACTGTTTGCGCATCAAGTCCTTTTCTTTGCATAAGAATCGCTTTTCTAAGCTGTTTTTTTTGCTCCTGTATCTCTGACATCGCATTCACCAATCGCTGTTTACTTCTGTTGCTTTTTATGCTTCGGAATATCCTTTACATGTGTAATACTTCCGTCTTTTTCCTGTATATCCACATTTTCAAGTGCCGCCTTTACATTGCGCTTGATACTGTCGATATAGGCACGCCGAAGCTTTGCCTGCTCTTCCTTTTCAGCCTCCGTAAGCCCTTCCGGGGTCTTGCTTTTTCGTGCCAGCTCGTTAATTCTGTTTATATCTGCCTGATTCATATTTTATGCTCTCCGCAATCTAATTATAATATATGTCTGATTGTTCCATCCGGAATACACTGTTAATTCAGATATCCCTTATGTACGATAAAATCAACCGTATCAAAGTCGTCATTGTCATGGGCAAGAAACAGGGTTCCGACCTGTTTTCCGTCCATCAGATCATAAATCAGAGACAGCCTGCTTGCGTCTAATATCGCCATATCCGCCCCCGAATCTGTTGCAATCTTCGCAGCTGCAATCTTTGTCGACATACCGCCTGTTCCGTAATTTGTCACAGCTCCCTTTGCCATATCCTGCATCCCGTCATCGATGGATTCGATAAAAGAAAGCTTCACAGCATCCGGATTTTTATGCGGATCGTCCGTATAGAAGCCGTCGATATCCGTCAGTAATATGAGCAGATCCGCATGAATCAGATGTGCCACGATTGCGGACATCGTATCGTTATCACCAAATTCAATTTCTTCGGTTGCAACCGTATCATTTTCATTGACAACCGGAATCACATCCTGCTGCAGCAGCTCATTTAATGTATTTTCCGCATTCCGTCTGCGTTCCGCATCCGTGATTGCATCAAATGTCAGAAGTACCTGTGCTGCGAGGTGGTTATATTCCATAAAAAGCTTTTGATAGATCATCATAAGCTGTCCCTGACCGATTGCCGCACACGCCTGCTTTAACGAAAGCGTCTTCGGCTTGTTTTTAAGTCCAAGGGCCTGAAATCCGACGCCGATTGCACCGGACGATACAAGCACCACATCCTTGTTCTGATTTTTCAAATCACAGATAATCCTTACAAGCGTCTCAAGCTTTCGATAGTCGACCTCCCCTGTCTCCTCATGTATAATCGAAGAAGATCCGATTTTTAATACAATTCTCTGCTTATCCTTTAATTTCTCTCTGACAACTGCTTCATCCACTGTTCTTTCCTCTTTACCCTTAGATTTTATGATCGATTTCCCGTCGGTCAGACATTTACATCATATTCAGATACCCGGCAACCGCCTCTGCGACCTTGATCCCGTCTACGGCAGCAGACGTGATACCGCCTGCGTATCCTGCACCCTCTCCACATGGGAATAATCCGGTATAACTGCTCTTATAATCCGCATCCCGAACAATCCGGACCGGAGAAGATGTCCTTGATTCGATACCGGATAAAACCGCATCCCCGGATGAGAAACCGCTTAGCTTTTTGTTATATTCCATAATCCCTTCAATTATAGCATCATTTATATAGCCTGGCAAACAGTTCTTCAGGTTCGCAAATGTATATCCGCCCCGAATCGATGGTTTGACAGTTCCAAGTCTTTCCGTCACAACTCCGCGGCAGTAATCCTCGAAGGTCTGCACTGGGATTTTCCCCTTACCTTCCTCATATGCCTTTCTTTCATATTTTCTTTGAAATTCCACACCGGCAAGCACTCCATAGGATGCAAAGCCATCTGCAGTAAAATCCTCCGGTGTCACATTCACAACAATCGCAGAATTTGCATTTTCCTCGTCTCTTGCGTGATTGCTCATGCCATTTACCACGCTTTGTCCGATATCGGATGATGCATTTACAACAAACCCACCCGGACACATACAGAAGCTGTACACGCTTCTGCCGGCAGACGAGCGAAATGTCATCTTGTAATCTGCAGCAGGAAGCAGAGCTGACGCCTCACTCGTTCCATACTGACTCGCATTTACCATGCTCTGTTTATGCTCGATTCGAAGCCCCATGGCAAAGGATTTCGCCTCCATCTCCACCTGTTGATTCTTGAGCATGGCAAATGTATCCCTGGCACTGTGCCCGATTGCAAGAATACATGCCCTCGTATCAACCTTTCTTTCCTCGCCGGTTCTTAAATCCTCGATTGTAAGCTCCAGCATATCAGGTGTTTTATGGCACAGCTTTGTCATCTGATGCTCAAAATGTATCTCGCCGCCAAGCCCTTCTATATCCGCACGCATGGAAATGAGCACCTGTTTCAGCCTGTCTGTGCCGATATGCGGCTTATTTAAGTATCCAATCTCCTCCGGTGCACCATACCGTATAAAGTCCTGTACAACCGCCTGTATCCGCCCACATTTATCCTTGATACCCGTATTCAACTTCCCGTCGGAAAAGGTGCCTGCGCCACCCTCACCAAAGGATACATTGGAATTGATGCAGATGTCCGCTCCATTCCAGAAATTCTCCACATCCTTTGTACGTTCCTGCACACATTTCCCACGTTCAAACACAATCGGGCGATAGCCTGCCCGTGCCAGCATAAGTGCGGCAAAATATCCGGCAGGACCGGCACCGATAATAACCGGACGCTCTGTGATTCCCGGCTTTGCCTTGTGCGGAAATGCATATTGCTTTTCATTAGTTAACATAATATTTTTATTGTCAATTATTTGATATGGAATATCCTCCGGACGCTCAAAAACGATATCCACCGTATAGATATGCAGGAGATTTCCCTTGTCTCTTGCATCCAGTGATTTTTTTACAAGCTGAATCTGATATGGTTTTTTTGTTTTTAGAATCCGGTCAACTTTTTTCTTTAGCACAGTATCTTCCTGCTTCTGTACCGGAATTTTTATCTGATTGATTCTCAACATATTATATGCTCTCCTGCCCGTAGTCCCGAAAGTATCGCAAAGGTCAGATTATAACCGCCGCAATTACCGTCGATATCAAGTATCTCTCCTGCAGCGTAAAGCCCCGGACACAGTTTTACTTCCATCGTATCGGGATTTACGGCATCTAAATCGATACCGCCTGCCGTAACCTGTGCGGATTCATAATCCATAAGGCCTGATACGTGAAATACCCATGCTCTGCATGTCTGATACAGCTTCCTGATTGCCGCTTCCGTCATGGTATCCATCCCGGCTTTCCGTTCGATCTTGCACTGTGTAAGCAGATACAGGGAAAGCTTATCCGGAAGATACGCATTCAAAAATCCATACACAGTCCGATGTTTACTTTGCTCCGCACGCAGAAGGAACGCCGACTCCTCCACATCCTGCAGAAAATCTATCGTAACCGGCACATTCTTTTCCTGCTCAAGCCGCCTTCCAATCTCTGAGGACAGATTGAACAGCATGATGCCCGACAGTCCATACTCCGTAAATTGCAGCTCGCCGCGCTGTATGACCTGAGCAGATTCCTTTTTCTCTCTGCCAGGCAATTCCAGGTATGCCGTACAGGCGACACGGACTCCCTTTAACGCCTCCGGACACTCTTTTGTGATACATCCACACAGTGCCGGTCGCTGCTTTTGCACCGGAAGCTTTAATGCATCTGCTATTTTATAGCCCACATCACATCCTCCGAGTGATGCATAAGACCGTCCGCCACATGCAAACACAACCCGCTTACAGGCAATCCGGGCGCTGCCTCCCGACACGAGAAAACCGTCCTTTTGCTTTCTTATTTCTGTGATTAGCATATCCTCATACGCAGATATCCCAAGTGTCTTTTGTTCATCCAGAAGTGCCCATACGACTGAGGATGCCTGCATGGATTTTGGATAATAATACCCATTTAACAGATGCTCCTGTATGCCGATACTATGTAAAAAATCAAACAGAGTATCATTTGGATGCGCACCGAGACACCGGAAAAGCCATTCATCCTTGTGAATGGATTCGGAATGATATTGCCCGGACGAAACATCTGCATTGGCAAGATTGCATCTTCCGTTTCCGGTCGCATACAGCTTTTTACAAAGCTTTTTATTCTTGTCGCAGATACAAACCTTATATCCGCGTCTTGCGGCAGCAATTGCAGCCGACATACCCGCTGCGCCGCCGCCAATCACGCATACATCGTATTTTTCAATTCTCTGTCTGTTTTCTGTCATATATTTGTCATTTCCTCTGTGAATACAATTTCATTTATCCTGTTTTTCATCCCTCATAATATTCAGCTTGCCAAGGATTCCAGATACCGGTACATTTCATACTTTGAATCAAATTCCACCATCTGCATCAGCTCTTCATAAATGTCGGGGTGTACCTGCTTTAAAAGCTGTGCATCAATCCCTGTATATTCATATAGATGGTCGCTATCTGCTTCAAACACGACTACATGCCCGTTTCGAATACCCACCAGATACTTTTCTTCCGTATCAATATCAACGGCTACAGAATCTGCAAGCAGCTTCTTCCCCTGCTTTTCCTGCATCCTTTGCTCAAAATATGCATTTGCAAGTATATAGCAAAGCAAAAATAATCCGGTAAATAACAACAAATATAAAAATAATTTCTTCATGGCACCAACTCCTTGAAGAAATTATTTCCATTTTGTTATTTAATTATTCAAATATAATCTGATCCTTCTTTGTCTCGTCAAAAACGGTAATAAATGTCTTTCCCGGATTCATCTTCAATTGTCCGCCATCAGCTGTATAATATTTGATGACGCCGTTATCCTTTCTCCAGGTAATTGCCACATATTCTCCGTCTGAAACATAAAATCCGGTACCGGTCTTATCCCAGTTGATATTCTGCAATCCCTCAACCAAATCCGTATACTCAACAAACATAATAATCAGGTTTTTGTAACGAAGCTGCTCATTGGTCTGGTCATCAATCTGCTTTTCTCCATACTGAAATCTGTAATAAAGCTTCTCATCCGCGTTGTACTCATACCATCTTGTACTACTGTCATTGTATGCGGTCGTAACCTTATTTGCAGTCTGTCCGTTTCCAATCGGTGTGTCCTCATAATTAAATGCGAACATCTTCTCACGAGTTCTGTCGTACTCCGTGCGATAACCGGCATTGCTGATACCCTGCGCAATCTTTTCGCTGTTTGTATAGCAATTGTGCGGTGCATATCTGGATTCATCACGATAATACGTCACAGTATCATACAAACCATTCAAATTGTTTGTACCTGTATTGTTAATCTCATCCTCCGCATACATGGACCATCCGACGTGTGCATAGATACCATCCATCATATTGCTCATCTGTACATAGTAATGTCTGGCACTACGAACCGGTCCAAGCTTCGGTATATTCGAATAATCCTTAAATACACACATATATCTTGTAATTCCACCCTCCACAAGCATCTCATACGTAATATCTGCCTGTGAGAGACCGGACTGCGGCATTGCATCTATAATATTGTTGATCATAATACAGAGCGGACGCTGATTTTCTAATGATTCGTCAATCCACTCCCCGGAGAACTCGTTGATGACATAGCCTTCCTTCTGAACAAGCTGCATCCCCTCCGCATTTGTCATGGATGCCAATGTCTCAGTCGTAATAACTGCCTGTTCCGTTGTTGTCGCTTCTTCCTTTTTTCCACAACCGGTAATACCTGCTACGGAAAGCGCAGTAGTCAATGCAAGTAATCCGAACTTACTGATTTTATTCTTCCTCATTGTCTCTTGTATATCCTTTCGTTGTTAATATTTCTTCCTGTAGTTTTTCCATATTCTGCCGTTCCAAATCATCGATATGGTCATATCCGGCAAGATGCAGCATACTGTGTGCCGTCAGAAATGCAACCTCACGTCTTCGCGTATGCCCATATTCCTCGGCCTGTTCTGCAATCCGGTCGACATTTAGGATGATATCACCAAGCACCAGTTCTCCTGTATCCTGATTAAAATAATCAAGGGGAGAAGCTTCGCAGAACCCAAATTCACCCGGTGTTTCATATGCAATCATCGGAAATGAAAGCACATCCGTCGGTGCATCAATGTCCCGGTACTCTTTGTTGATTGCCTGTATCCCTGCATGATTCGTAAATATGACATTGACCTCACATTCATAGGGACAGTGCAGATACTCTAAGGACGCATCTATAATCTCTGCCACAATCTCCTTATATCTCTCCGGTATGTCCGTTTCAAGCTCGTTTTCAAAAAATATACTCAATGTATCTCTCCTTTATTGCCTGTTACATTTTATCCTAAATAACCGACAGAATCAAGCTATTATCGATGATTTCCACTTTTTTTCTGTCGCGATTCGTACTCGTCATATGCATTTACAATCTTCTGTACAAGCGGGTGACGCACCACATCCTCGCTGGAAAAACGTATGAGCGAAATCTCATCGATATCATGTAATACCCGAAGTGCAACTTCCAGTCCGGACTGCGTGTCCTTCGGCAGGTCCTTCTGGGATAAATCACCCGTGATAATCGCCTTTGAGCCAAAGCCGATACGCGTCAGAAACATCTTCATCTGCGCCGGTGTCGTGTTTTGCGCCTCATCGAGCACGATATACGCATTATCCAGGGTTCGTCCGCGCATATAGGCAAGCGGGGCCACCTCGATCAGCCCTTTCTCCATGTTTTTCAGGAAGGATTCTGCACCCATAATCTCATACAGCGCGTCGTAGAGCGGCCGCAGATACGGATCCACCTTGCTCTGCAAATCCCCCGGCAAAAAGCCCAGCTTTTCCCCAGCTTCTATGGCCGGTCGGGTCAGAATAATCCGGTTTACCTCGTTGTTTTTAAATGCTGTAATCGCCTTTGCCATGGCAAGATATGTTTTTCCGGTACCGGCAGGTCCGACACCGAACACTATCATATTCTTATCAATGGCATCCACATATTTTTTCTGTCCCAGTGTTTTTGCTTTTATCGGTTTTCCGTTTGTTGTATGACAGATGATATTCTGATCCTTTGCAAGCTCGGACACTGCTTCCTCCTCTCCTTTTTTGGAGAGTGATACGGCATAGTTTACATTCTGCTCCGTAATCTCCTCGCCCTTTTGCGCAAGCGTAACCAACTGGTTTATCACGGACACTGCACGCTTCACACTGCCCTCCGAACCGGTCACACGCAGTGTATCATCTCGGAGCACGACCGCCACATGATATGCTTTCTCAAGATTTTTGATATTTTTGTCATACTGTCCGAATACACTCTGAATCGAATCTACCGGGACTGTAATCGTCTCAAAATAACTCATAGTCTGTTACTGTTCCTCATTTTCTAACTGTTCCTGTATTTGTTCCTGCACTACAAAGGTTTCCGGCACGCCAATAATTTCCTTTACAATAAGCGTACCACTCGCTTTGCATTCGTTGTTCCCGAACTCTATTGTAACATTATTTTCGAGTATTTCCACCCCTTTTTTCTTCAAGTCATTAATATAATTTTGCAAAAGCTTCTCCTGTTTTGCTCTTGCTTCCTCCTCCGTATACGTTTTTGTCTCGTACTCCGGCCTATAATAGCGGTTTACAACGAGCGATACCGGAAGATAATAGGAGGAACCGATGTGCAGACTGTGCACGGACTCCACCATCTCCATAGTATCAGTGTCCTTCGGTGAAAAAATCGAATACACATCACTCCCGATGCAAAGTCGAAAACCTGTTTTTTTCTTTTTCCCAAGCTTTTTCTCTGTGTAATCCATCGGAAATGTCATCGAATAGTCGTATTTTGTCTGACCGTAAACAATGCCGTCTGCCGCCACATAATTTGTTTCAATCAGTTCTTCATACTCATTGTAAACATGGACAACTCCGGTTATGAGAATATCTCCCTTTTTCACTTCATCGCCCGGATTTGCAAGTTTCTTCCCGCTTGTTGCAATCAGTTCTGTCACAAGACCATCCTTTAATGCCACAATATTACACGGCTCCTCGGATTTTCGTATTTCTTCCTTTGAAACCGTTTCGACAAAACGAACAATCAGTCTTGTTCCGTCCAGTTCACAGGTTATCCAGGCAATCTTATCATAATGTTCTCTTAAATTCTTTTCGAGTTCTGCAATACGGATACTCTTTCGTTTTGTTCCAAGTGGAACAAGCTCCTCCTGCACATAACGGATAACCTCTTCATCTGTATAGACGCTTTCGCCTTCCACTTCAATATGCCACACAAAACGGGAAGAATAAAATATAAGAAATAAAAACAGCAAAAGGAAAGCAAAAAAAGCAACCCGCTTCTTATATTTCTTGAAAAATGGAACCAGCCCAGTTTCCTTTATAATCTTACAGGTCACCTGACATTTGTCTTCAAAGGTATGCAGAAGCTCCCATTGCTTATAGCGCATACTTCCTGTGTAGCCAGCCCCGGACGGTTTCAAGCACTTTAAAAGCACACCATTATTTTTACACAAATTGAAAAACCGGTCGATATCTCCACCGGTAATTTCCAAAATAATACTATGACAGAAAAGAGTAACGAAAAAATCAATCATGTCCGCACTCCTTCCGTCTGCCAGCATACACTCTCTATATGTCCCTGCACCGTTATTTCCGTTCCGTTAAATGAATAAATCTGCAATTGCGAACCATTGATAGCGAGTACATTTTTTTTGCACCGTAACAGAATCTGATTTTTATTGAAGCTGATAATACTCTTATACCCATCGACATGCACGCAGCTTTGATTATAAAAATGAACCTGTGTCATATATACCTGTTTCCATACCTTTATCATTGCTATTGTATGAAAACCGACTATAAATTAGAACACAAAAAAGGTGTTACCGAAGTAACACCTATCATTTTGCTTAATTATTTAAACTTGCGCTTTCTAGCAGCCTCAGACTTCTTCTTACGCTTTACGCTTGGCTTCTCATAATGCTCTCTCTTACGAATTTCCTGCTGAATGCCGGCTTTCGCACAGTTTCTCTTGAATCTGCGAAGAGCGCTATCCAAAGTCTCATTCTCTTTTACGATTACGTTTGACATATTCTCTCACCCTCCCTCCAGTTGTAAAATATCTCGTATTTGTGCGTTTCATAAACAACTGTTTGGGTATTTACCAAATTGCACAAGTTAGATTATAACACATAAAACAAATTCGTCAACCAAAATTTGAAATTTATTGTCAGGAAAATACAAATTTATGGTTAAGCAGTAAAATGTTTACATTTTATGTTTCTTATTTCATCTCATCGCGGTTTGCAAAGATATGATCAATCAAACCGTACTCAAGCGCCTGATCTGCTGTCATCCAGTTATTACGGTCAGTATCGCGCTCGATCTCTTCCATGGTCTTACCGGTATTCTGGCTTAAGATACGATTCAGGCGTTCCTTTGTCCTTAAGATATTGTCTGTCGCAATCTTCATATCCGTTGCCTGATTATGTCCCGGAAGACCGCCCAGCGGCTGGTGAATCATAATCTCTGAGTTCGGAAGTGCAATACGCTTTCCCTTTGTTCCGCCAGCCAGCAGAAATGCACCCATACTTGCTGCCATACCAACACAGATGGTTGATACATCACACTTGATATAATTCATCGTGTCATAGATACCAAAGCCTGCGGATACAGAGCCGCCCGGGCTGTTGATATAGAGACTGATATCCTTGGACGGATCTTCGGATTCCAGGAACAAAAGCTGTGCAATCACAAGGCTTGCAGTTGTATCATTTACCTCATCCGCAAGGAAAATGATTCTCTCCTTTAACAATCTGGAATAAATATCGTAAGCGCGCTCGCCACGACTTGTCTGTTCTACGACGGTAGGTACTAATGCCATTTTAAATGCCTCTCTTTCTTATTTGCTAATCTGATTTTTTGCTTCCTCTACACCTGCTGCAAGCGCATCCGCAATGCCTGCCGGATTTTTACCGCCTGCCTGCGCCATGTTCGGACGGCCGCCACCGCCGCCACCGACCATCGGTGCAATCTTTTTGATAATATTGCCTGCATGTGCACCGGATTTTACTGCATCATCAGTTGCCATAACAATCAGGTTCACCTTATCTCCCATATCAGAAGCAAGAATGACAACACCGGATGCAATTTTGTTTTTCATCTCATCACCGAGATTGCGAAGTGCGTTCATATCAACATCCTTCACGCTGACCGGAAGCACCTTGTAATCACCAACTGCTTCCGCATTTGCAAGAACATCTCCGACTGCATCCTTTGCCATCTTGTCTTTCAGCTTCTGGTTTTCAGACTGGAGCTGCTTAATCTCCGCAAGCATGGCTTCAATTTTATCTACAAGGTTGGCCGGTTCTGCCTTTGCTGCAAGACTTGCTTTCTTCAATGTATTCTCAAGATTGTGATAATATGCAAAGGCTCCTGTCGATGTCAACGCTTCGATACGACGGACACCTGCTGCGACACCGGTCTCGGATACAATCTTGAAGGTAGCAATCGTTCCGGTTTTTGCTACATGGGTTCCACCACAGAGCTCGATTGAAAAATCGCCCATGTTGACAACGCGAACGGTATCACCGTATTTTTCGCCAAAGAGCGCCATCGCGCCTGTCTTCTTCGCATCCTCGAGGCTCATGATGTTTGTATCGACACACAAATCCTCTGCAATCTTTTCGTTGACGATTGCCTCAACCTTTTCAATCTCTTCCTTTGAAAGTGCCTGGTTGTGTGTAAAGTCAAAACGGAGACGATCTTTGTCCACATAGGAACCTGCCTGTTCCACATGTCCGCCAAGCACAGTCTTCAATGCCTTCTGAAGCAGATGTGTGGCAGAATGATTCATACAGGTATGTGCACGCTGCTCTGTATTGACACGGAGGGTTGCCGTATCGGAGAGCTTAATCTCACCACTTTCCACATAGCCGATGTGTGCGATTTTTCCACCAACTACCTTGATGGTATCCTTTACAACAAATTTTCCGGTCGGCGTTTCGATGATTCCGGAATCACCGCACTGACCACCCATCGTTGCATAAAATGGTGTCTCTTTTACAAGGATGGAACCATTTTCTCCCTCGGACAACATATCAACAATTGCTTCCTCACCGGCAAGTGCAACAATCGGTGATGTTGCTTCCAGTTTATCATAACCGATAAAGTCTGTCGTAATATTTACGTCTATCTGCTCATAAA
>JBJEMZ010000080.1:0-2878 GCA_051879935.1 Wujia sp. | reverse complement strand
AAGATGAGTATTTTCAATCTATGCGTTTGGATTCTTTTGATTCCATAGCAAAAGAATGTAGAAAATACGGTTTGTTTTTATGCCTGGCTACACAAATGCCTAGAGATATACCATTAGGAACTTTAAGCCAGATGGGAACTTTTCTAGTTCATCGATTAATAAACTATAAAGATAAAGAAGCAGTAGAAAGCGCTTGCTCTACTGCTAATAAGTCAACATTGGCGTATTTACCTGTATTAGGTGCTGGAGAATTGATACTTATGGGAGTAGACTTTCCAATGCCCGTAATGCTAAAAGTCGATTTACCGCAGGTTGAACCTAATTCCCATACGCCACAATTTAAAAGATTATAGAATGATAGAAACAGATTATATACTGTAAAGATGATAACAGGCGATATAAAACAAAAAGTGGATGCTGTGTGGCAAACATTCTGGAACAATGGTTTCACACAGCCTTCGGCTATCTTTGAACAGATCACCTATTTGCTCTTTATGAAGATGCTTGATGAGAAGCAGTTGGAAAAGGAGTCCATTGCCAACCTGACAGGCGATAAGTTGCTTAATCCCACTTTCCCGGAAGGAATGTGGCACAACCCAAATACAGACCAAGAGGTACCATACAGCGAGATGCGTTGGCACGTGTTCAAAGAAATGGAACCGGCTCGGATGTTGAACCGTGTCCGTAACGATGTTTTTATTTTCCTGCGGCATATCGGTGGTGAAGGTTCGGCATATAGTCAGGCCATGGAGGATACCGTCTTTCAGATAACCAATGCACGGTTGTTGTCACGTGTGGTCGAGGGGATAGAAGAGCTGGCTTCTGACGGAGCGGATATGATGGGTGACATATACGAGTATATGCTTGGTAAGATGGCGGCATCAGGCACCAACGGACAATTCCGCACACCCCGCCACATCATCCGTATGATGGTGGAGCTGATGCGCCCCACGCTCGACGACATCATTTGTGACCCTGCCATGGGTTCGGCTGGATTCATTATGGAGGCGGCAAAATACATTGCAGAACATCAAGGCGACGAACTGCTGAACATCGACAACCGAAACAGATACCGGAGCGAGATTTTCCACGGTTCAGATTCTGATGCCTCGATGATGCGCATCGGCTGCATGAACATGATGCTCCACGATGTGGATGAGCCACAACTGCACTACCGCAACTCGCTGTCGAACGAGAACAACGACACGAACAAATACACGCTTTGCCTTGCAAATCCGCCTTTTGCAGGAAGCCTTGATGCCGATGATATAGCACAAACGTTGAAAGCGGCTGTCAAGACCAAGAAAACCGAGTTGCTGTTCCTTGCTCTGATGATGCGGATGTTGCAGACCGGAGGTCGGTGCGCTTCTGTCGTTCCCGACACGGTGCTTACAGGCGATGCACAAGCCTATAAGAGCATACGTTCCGCATTGGTAGATAGCCACTGCCTGCAAGCTGTCATCACCATGCCTTCTGGCGTGTTCCAGCCTTACAGCGGTGTATCTACCGCCATCATCATCTTTATCAAGACGGGAACGGGTGGCACGGACAAGGTTTGGTTCTACGATATGCGTGCCGATGGCTATTCTTTGACGACACAACGCACTCCTACCCCAGAACAAAACGATATTCCCGACATTATCTCCCGTTTTCATCATCTCGAAGCGGAAGCCGACCGTAGCCGCAAGGAGCAATCGTTCTTTGTCACGGCCGAGGAAATACGTGAGAACGGTTACGACCTCAGCTACAAGCGTTATCACGAAGTGGAGCGTGAGGAGGTGCAGTATGATGCACCAGAGGTAATCGTAGCTCGTATGGAGGAACGGCAAAAGGCTATTGATGCCGCTTTTGCTGAATTTAAGAAACTGCTTAATTCGTGAAAGGTATGAAGGTAGATAAGACTAAGTGGATTACAAAGCCTATACGTTCTTTATTTGACTTACAAATGGGAAAAACCCCATCACGCAAATCACTCGAACTATGGGAAAATGGAAATACACCATGGGTTAGTATTTCTGATATGAATGGCATAAAATACATCTCTTCCACCAAAGAGATGTTACCGCTAGCGACAATTATACAATGTAATATTCCTGTCATCCCTGCAGGTATTGTAATTATGAGTTTTAAGTTAACGATTGGCAAGACTTGTATAGCCAATGTCCCTTTAACAACTAATGAGGCAATAATGGCGTTTTATCCAAAGAAAGAAGTTCAAATTGATAATTCTTTTTTGTGTTATGCTTTATCTGCAATTAAATGGAAGGGAAACCGTGCCGTAAAGGGACTTACTATAAATAAGAAAACCATTTCTCAAAAAGAAATGTCATTGCCTTGTCTCACAGAACAGCAAGCCATTGCTTCCGAGTTAGATGCCATTCAAACAATGATTGACGGCTACAAAGCGCAATTGGAGGACTTGGATGCATTGGCGCAATCCATCTTTCTGGATATGTTTGGAGATCCTATAACGAATCCGAAAGAGTGGGTTATTGATAAATTAGGAAATCATATTAAAGTCATTGGAGGATATGCTTTCAAAAGTGGTAGTTTTTTGGAATCTGGTATTCCCGTCTTACGGATTGGGAATATAAATTCGGGAGTCTTTAAAAAAGACAATTTGGTATTTTGGCAAGAAGACAATAAACTATTAAGGTATAAAATTTACCCTGGAGATTTAGTAATTTCATTAACAGGAACAGTTGGAAAATCTGATTATGCAAATGTGTGTATTTTGGATAGAAGCTATCCGATGTATTACCTAAATCAACGTAATGCAAAATTGGAACTGTCTAATGATATTGGAAAATCGTATTTAACTTGGCTTTTAAAGCACAAACATATAAAAAATAAATTAACTAAGATCAGTAGGGGTATA
>JBJEMZ010000079.1:0-2882 GCA_051879935.1 Wujia sp. | reverse complement strand
ACGGGATATGATATACTTACAAGGACGCAGAAGTCCGAAAGGGAAGAGGGAGGAGACGCGTAAGATGAAAGAGTTATTGCATTTTTTATTGGGAATTGTTTTATCCATCGTAGGAGTTGTTATGTTCCTGCAAAATGTTGTGGTCAGCAATTTCACATTGTTTTATCGCATGGGGAGGGTAAATGTCGGAGGAATTCTGATTCTTCTGATTGTTGTCGCATTCATTACATTTCTTGTAATGCCTAATATGCTGACCGGATTGTCGCTTATAGGTTTGTGTGTTGTATTTTTCGTATGTCTTGTTATCTCACTGAATGTTTCCATCCGTTATATGACGGGGCTGGAGCTTGCATTGGAGCTCGGCACCCTCTGTGTCGGAGTTGCCTTTGTCATAAAGGGACTGCTGGGAGTAAACAAGGCAGATAAGGAAAAGAAAACACAGAAAAAATAAACTAAGAAAAATGACTGATAAATCTGGCTATTCGTCTAAGAAAGCTGGTTGTCTGTCATTTTTTTGTTGTTTGAAGATACTTTTGTTTTAAAATTAAAATATATTATGCAGCTTACCTGGCTTACGAGTGGAGGAGAAAAGATGGACAATCAGACAGGCACAAGAATTACACCACAATTGAATACGGAAATTCAGAAATTAAAGGAGAATGATTACACTTCCTATCAGAATTTCTATAATGAGACATCTCAATATCTGTATGGAATAATCTGGGATAAGGTGCAGGATCAAAACAGTGCAGATGAATTGCTGAATAAACTATATACAGACATATATGCAAGTATTGGAACAGAGCTTGCGGATAATAATCAGTTTTATGCATGGGCAGCCAATAAGGCGCAGACGGTTACGACTACCTATCTGATGAACCGTGTTTTGGATGGTGCAAACAAAAATCAGGAGGAACACCCGGGGGATAAGGTTGTTGCGGCGGCTATGGCAAACGCGGGAATCGATGCAGCCACCGGAGCAGGTATGACCGGAGGAACTGCCGCATATGGGGCCGGACAGGCAGGCATAGGCTCGGCGGCATACGGAGCAGGACAGGCAGGCATAGGTTCAGCCGCATATGGAGCCGGCCAGGCAGGATTCGGAACGGCCGCCGGGATGAGTGGCGTTGGTACCGCGGCAGGCACCGGTATCGCATCGGGAGTTGCACATGCCGGATTGTCCATCGGGGCAAAGATTGCTATAGGAATTGCGGCGTCTGCGGTTGTGGTTGGCGGATCTATTGGCCTGACACATGTCATATCAAATAAAAACGAGAAAGAGCCTTCCACAGTTGAGCAGGCTTCTGAAGAAACCGAAGAAATGTCGACGGAACAGGATTTGGTGACGGATACAGTGGAAGTGGCAGACGCAAATCCGGTTCTGGATGGATATTGCTTTGAACGGGTGACAGATGATGAAGATATCGGAAATGTGCAAGGATGTATTGATTACTATAAGTTCATCGGCGACAGTACCCCGGCTCTGAAAAGCGGCTTTGAAACCTGGCAGAAGGAAATTCTGGATGGATATTATAGCAGTCGGGATGAGTATGGCTCGTATGAGCTGTATGATTTTGTAGATTATTATACCATTGATGCGGAGCTGACCTATAATCGTGCAGATGCAAGGATTTTGAGCGTTTCCTATTATGGATATGCATATACGGGGGGCGCACATGGATATGGAGGAAGTACAAGCACGAATTTCGATGCTAAGACAGGAAAGATTTTGACACTGGATGATATAGGGGATGTAAAGGGTGATATAAAAACTGCCATTTTAAATCATTTTTGGAATCAGGATTATAATCCGAATGAAGTGTTATTTCCGGAATGGGAAACAACCATCGATGCGGAAATTGCAGACAATACCCTGGATTGGGGTATGACATATGATGGTTTGTATGTCCAGTTTGACCAATATGAAATTGCGCCGTATGCGGCGGGGATGTTTCGAATAGAGATACCTTACAGCGAACTTCCGGGTATGAAGTCGGAGTATCTGCCGGAAGAGGATATCTTTCTGGATGCGATTGGGAGCGCGACCGAGTATTATGATGACTCCACCCAGTATGATATTGACGGAGACGGAACAACGGATTCGGTTAGCGTTTATCTGACTTATGGGGAAGAAAATGAGAAGGATTCTCTGCACCTCGAGATTAACGGAACCGCAGTCACGGAAGAGTTTACTTACGAACAGTACAATGCAACACTTTATTCCACGGCAGAGGGAAAAACATATGCGATATTGGAGATAGCCGGTACGGATGGATGTTCCGATTATTATATCTACGATATTACTTCCAAAACAGCGGTGGAGATTCAAAGATTTACGGATACTGCCAATATGCAGATCGGGCCGTGTCCGGTATTGCGCAAAACAGAGATTGATGTTTTTGGGACATACATCGGTTATAAGATATATTATTTTGGCCAGGATGGGCTTACGACAGATTATAAATATTACATATTAGAAGATACAGAGGATATGGTGCTCACGGCAAAGTCAGATATCCCATGCAAAATGGAGAAGGACGGAAAGCTTGTGGAGGGGACAGTTGCTGCCGGAACCGTGATTCATCCGCTTGAATGTGATACGGATAATAAGGTGTTTGTGTTTGCCTTTGATGACGGAACCCGCGGAAGAATTATGTATGAACAGAACGATAGCGGTATTTCCGTAAATGGAGTGCCGGAGTCAGATATATTTTCGGAATAAAACACAGAGGAGGAGAGAGACATGAAAAAAATACGAAAGCTGTTATTAACATTACTTTGCGTAATCATATGTATTATCGGCACGGTTCGTGACAGCTATGCTGCGGTGGCGACGCAATGTGTGACATATGCGGGTTCAAATGAAGGGGACCAGGACCAGG
>JBJEMZ010000078.1:0-2889 GCA_051879935.1 Wujia sp. | reverse complement strand
GGACAGCTGGCTGTGTGCGAAGCAATGCACTATGCGCTGGTCACATTGCATATTTGCATCCAGACCGCGGCGGCATATGAGATGCTGGGAAAATCTGAGGAAGCGCACGCGTGGCTACAAAGGGCGCTTTCCGATGCCGAACCGGACAACTTTGTGATGCCATTTGTGGAGAACTACGACCTTTTGCAGCCGATACTGGCACGGGAAAGTAAGAGTGCCCTGATCGTGAAGATTATTGAGCTGGGCGAAGCGGCAAAAGTGCGAAAAACGGCAAATAATCGCCCGGATTTGTTCGATGCTCTGACACAGAGGGAGTTTGAAATCGTAGAACTGATGGCCAAGCGGCTTTCGAACCGCGAGATTGCGGAAAGACTGTTTCTCTCCGAAGGCAGCGTCAAGCAATATGTGAATCAGATTTATTCTAAGCTTCATATTGAGGGCGATACCCGAATCAAGAGAAAACAGCTTGTCGAGATGTTCTTACAAAATACCTAACTTTTGGTTAATATTTATTTTTTATAATCCACTGTACAATATTGTGCGGTGGATTTTGCATTTAAAGGAGATAGCATAATCCTCAAAATATTTTAATGATGTGAGAGGAGTAAACGAACATGAAAAGATGGAAAAAATATACGGGCCTTTTGCTGGCACTGCTTCTGTGTCTGAGCCTTACAGCCTGTGGAAGAAAAATCACTATTAGGGATTTGGAAGGGTACTGGTATCCGGCAGATGGAATCGGTTCAACCACGTCAATACTGACTTGTTTTTACATCGATGGGACATCCGAAACATGGGAGGAATATGACCAATATGGTGAATTGACAGGGAATGCGGGAAAAGCCCGTGTCGAGGGCGATGTCCTTAGAATGGTGGATGTGCCATGGTTCGGGGATGTGGAAATTCCGATTGGTGATGCAGATACACTGGTAACGGATACCGGGGAAACCTACTGGGTTAAGGGTGACCGTGACTTTATGGAAAAGCCGGAAATGCCGATTGTCTCCGGTTGCTGGTACTACCAAGGTGATCAGGATTCAGAGTATGCAACGATACTGACTTTGTATGAGGATGGGACATACACCAGAGGCGATGCGGAAGAAGGAACCTATACCTATAACGAATTCGAAGAGACTGTAGCGGAAACGGGTGCAACCGTATTTCGTCAGGAAATCACGTTGTCCGGCGGCTTTATGGAGGAAAATTATTATCTGGTTTCAAATGGTCAGGTGCTGGTATACTGGGCTGACGATGGAGATAACTATTACGTTTATGAGGACGCTCTGGGGAACGAACATCTTTTGCTGGAACTTAGTCTGACAAATGGAAGCTTCTCGGGCGAGTACTATTCGCTTCAGTTCAACCGGGACTATACCATGAGATGTGATTTCTTTGATGGTGTGACAGAAGCACTAACCGGAACGTGGGAGCTGAATGGAGATACGGTAACGATTTTCTGGGATGAGGGGGAGATGGAGGAGGCAACTCTGAGTCTGGATGGTGAGAAAACACTTTGGATGAACTCCACCGGTGAAACTTTAGAGAATCCTTGGTAAAATCTTAGAGCCCTACTTTTAAAAGAAGGATTTAATGGAGGACGATATGAAAAAAATGAAACGATTATTATGCCTGTTGATGATGGCGCTGTTGAGCTTTGGCCTGCTGGCAGGCTGCGGTAAATCGAACAACTCAGACAACAAGGACAACAAGGACAACTCGGGCAGCCTGGGCAGAGAATTTCGTGACACCGATGTGATTGATGATTATTGCATTGTCCATCGGGACGGGATGGAGTTCAATGTGTGTATATGTCACGACAGGAAAGCAATCTATATCTATTATGATGATGAAGACCACGAGCTGTTTGATATAGCCAAGCTTCCGACGGACGAGTTTTACGATTACGATAAAGACTGGTTGCTCGGTAGGATTAGCTTCAGCGATTTTACCGGTGACGGCAATGACGATTTGGAGGTATACATCGAACATTCGGATATGTCTGAATCGTATATTGTATGGACGTGGGAGGAAGACACCGGATATGTTTATCAGCCGGATGACTCGTGGTTCTACAAGACCATTGTGATTTATGATCCTCCTACTGATGACACCGTAGATTTTAGCGTGTTTGAGGGTGTCTGGCTAGGTGATGAGGACAACTTATACGATGACATATACATAGAGTTCGACGGAGAGGGCAATTGGTATCTCAGTCTGGCCGGCGAGACTGTGGACGAAGGTTACCTTGTGTATGATTCGATAGAGGATTCCATTTATGCCGAAGGCACTCAGGATAGTGTCATAGACGGTGGACAAGTTGAAATGGGAGGTGAATGGATTTATGTTTCAGGTCTCGGTTACTTTGACCACTTAGTTTCAGAAGATGACACGGATGACAGTGAATTGAATAATTACGACGAGGATTCTGAGTTGTACCATCGGGACATTTCGGATTTCGAAGGTGTTTGGTATTATGATGATGACCTTTCGGCAGAGACCTACATCATAATCGACGAATACGGAAACTGGAGCTATTTCCAGCGCGTGCCCGGCGAAGCTGAGGGTACAGAAATAGACTATGGCACAATATCCTACTCCGCAGATGAATCCGGTACCTATTATGCGGATTCCGCCATGTATGACGGTGTGCAGTACCGGATGTTTGACTTTGATGAAGGAATTATCACCTGGGGCGATGAAGGCGCTTATTACCGGATGGAGTGATAAAAAGAAATAGAGATGATAATTATGGAAGAAAAGCAAATGATGACAGACAAACAGTTGGAGGCCGAGATCAATTCCGCCCGCACCAAAGAAACGATTGCCAACATTCTGATCTACGGCGCCGGTGCGGCGATGATCCTGATGTTCTGCCTGAAAAAGATTCCT